>NZ_JDST02000069.1:0-33268 GCF_000584975.1 Candidatus Accumulibacter cognatus
CGTGTGTCTAAACTTCAGTTCGGGCGATTCGCTTGGCCGACCATTCCGGCTTGCCGGTCAGCTCGTTCTTGCAACTCGAATCCTATCAAAAATATCAATTAACAGAGTATGTTCGCAACTAATACGCATTCCGGGCCTCGAACTTGACTTGGTGGCGTTGCCCGATCAAGATGCCTTGTCGGCAGCCCGGGAAGCATGGCGTCCGGTGCCCCAGCATGCCAGGAAGCACGACCAGTGGAGGAACGAGATGATGTTTGAGGATCGCTATGCTGCCCCGATCTTTGTCGGAGAATCCCCTGCCTTCCGCCAGGTATTGGCATTCATCGCCAAACTTGCCCGTTGTGATGCTCCGGTGCTCATCGAGGGTGAAACCGGGACTGGCAAGGAACTGGCGGCGCGTGCCATCCACTATTCCGGGGTGCGCGGCAGCGCCCCTTTCGTTCCGATCAATTGCGGTGCCATCCCCGACAATCTGGTCGAAAGCGAGTTGTTCGGACATGTCCGGGGCGCTTTCACCGATGCTCGAGAGGCACGTAGCGGGGTGGTAGCGCAGGCGGAAGGCGGGACGCTGTTCCTCGACGAGATCGAAGCCCTCGGAGCACATGCCCAGGTCGCGCTGCTGCGTTTTCTGCAGGACCTCGAATATCGGCCGGTGGGCGGCTCGGCATCCCGACGTGCCAATGTCCGTGTGCTTGCTGCCAGCAATACAGACCTGGCCGCACTCACTCGTCAGGGAGGCTACCGGCAGGACCTGCTATTTCGTCTCAAGGTGTTGATCCTTGACATGCCGCCGCTGCGCACGCGCGGGGATGATGCCTCGCTGCTTGCCGAAGTTTTTGTCGCGCGCTATTGCAGCCGCTATGGCCTGCCCGCGATTTCCATCGATCCCCAGAGTCTGGCGCACTTGCGCGGGTATGACTGGCCGGGCAATGTGCGTGAACTGGAAAACATGGTGCATCGGGAACTGTTGCTCAACGAGGGAAAAACCCTGTATCTGAATGTGCCGTCAGCACCGTTGTGCGGGACGGACACAGCATCGGCGGCCGAACCCGGTCAGGTCACGGATTTCCGGCAGGCCAAAGCCGAAGCCATTGCTCGATTCGAAAGGTCGTACCTTAGCCACCTGCTCGCTAGCACAGCCGGCAACATCAGTCTGGCCGCGCGTCTTTGCGGACAGGACCGCAGCCGGCTCAACAAGCTGGTTCGAAAATACGGACTCGCACGCTCCAGCTTTACAGAGGACGCGACGGCCCCGTGGGTCAAGGGTGCCCTCGAAAGCACTTCAGTTCTCAGCGTCCAACCCGCAGGCGAAAACCAGCTTCGTTCCTGATCTCCGGCATGGCATAGGAGCAGGCCTGTCCCGGCACGCGGGGCGGGTTCGCAAGCGTGGGTCATTTTTCACCCAGTGTGTCCGAAGCGCCCCGCATTACACTGCTACAGCGCCCCGCTGTTCGAGTTCATGTGATTGATTCATATATATAAATCGAATCTGGTGATGGCTGGCGCAGACCTTGCTCTGTTGAGTCGGCATTCTTGACGATGCGGGGGGTGAATGACCTGGAAGGGAAAGGGTGCCACGGATGTGGAGACGGCAATCCTGGCTTACTTGGCGGCGCATCCGGACGCAGCCGATAACGCCGTCGGAGTACAGCAATGGTGGTTGCCGCGCCGCTTGATCGACGCCTCCCTGCATGATGTCGAAACAGCGCTGGCGGCAATGACCGAGCAGGGGTGCCTGACGGAGATTCGGCTGCCTGACGGCAGTGTCATCTTCGCTTCCGGGCACGCCAAGGAACGAGATGATGGATGACTGGAGCGAGGCAGCGCCAAGGTGAATGGGAAAACGAATGCGACCTGGCTGCTGTGGGTGGCGACGGCGAAAGACAATGCATGGCAGGCAGGGAGTTCCCAGCGTCGATTACAGACGCTCGGCCCGGGTATCCGAATGTTCTAGGAGGCATACATGGTGCAAGTGACTTATCCAGGCGTCTACATCCAGGAAGTGTCGAGCGGGGTGCACACGATCACCAGCGTGGGCACCTCGATTACCGCGTTCATCGATTTCTTCCGCGAAGGGCCGACGGACGAGGCAGTCGAGATCTTCGGGACGGCCGATTTTCAACGCATCTACGGTGGCCTGGACGATCGCAGCGAGGCCGGCTACGCGATCGCACAGTACTTCCTGAACGGCGGTAGCTCGGCCTTGGTGGTGCGGGTCGCCAACGGCGAAGCGGTGGCCAGTGCGGCGCTGCACATGCTGCCTGCGCCCGACGAGGTGCTGCTGGCCGAGGCCGCGAATGCGGGGCGGTGGGGCAACCATGTGCGCATCGATGTCGATTACGCCACCGTTGACCCGGAACACACCTTCAACCTCGCGATTACCCGCTATGACAGCAATGCGGCCAACGCCAAGCCACTGGCGAGCGAACGTTACCTGAACCTGACCATGGACACGGCGCAGCCGCGGTATGCGGTCAAGGTGGTCAATGACAGTTCGAAACTGATCAAGTTGCGCGCCGGCAGCGCCGCGACTTCAAGCAAGCGGCCTGCCGCTAGCGGCACCCTTGGAGCGGCCATCACCCCGGCGACGCTGGCCGCTCTGAATGCTCTCTCCGGCAAGCAGTTCAAGCTGACCCTGGGCGCACTGCCGACGCGCGATGCGACGCTCGTGGACTGGTCGGTAGGCGGGAAGACGGTGAGTACTCTCGCGCAATTGCGGGGCTACATCGAGCAGGCCATTCGCACATCGGTTTCCGGCACGACGAGCGTACCCGCGCCACTGGCCGGGGCAACCGTCGAGGTGGTGGGGACTAATCGTCTGCGCGTGCTGACGAGCAAGACTGCGACGGGTTATTCGCCGACCGACCAGTTGACCATTACCGACTTCAGCGGCGCCGACACGACCGCCGCCGATCTCGGCTTCGACGCCGCAGCCGTGGTCAATGTACAACAATACCCGCTGGGTTCGGGTGCTGCGGGCGGTCCGGCGACGGTGATCGCCGCCTTGGTCGTCGGCACGACCGGCAGCGATGGCACGGCGCCCGGTGCGACCGACCTGATCGGCAACCCGGCGCTCAACACCGGCATTTACGCGCTCGACCGTGTCGACCTGTTCAACATCCTGTGCATCCCGCGTGCGGTGGCCGACGGCGTCCCCGAGACGGATACCCTCGCGATCTACAGCGCAGCGCTCGCTTTCTGCGAACTCAAGCGCGCCTTCCTGCTGATCGACGTGCCCACGGGCATCGACGAGACGCAGGAGGTCAAGGACTGGCTGGATAGATTTGCCGGGCTACGCCACCGCAACTCGGCAGTGTATTTCCCACGCACGCAGGTTCCCGATCCGGTCAACGATTTTCGTCTGCGCTCGATCGCCGCCAGCGGCACGATGGCCGGCATCTACGCCCGAACCGACAGCCAGCGCGGTGTCTGGAAGGCACCGGCCGGCATCGAGGCGGTGCTCAACGGTGTGGCGCAGCTCGATGCCAAGCTCACCGACGCCGAGAATGGTGTGCTCAACCCGCTGGCCATCAACTGCCTGCGCACCTTCCCGGTATATGGTGGCGTAGCCTGGGGCGCACGAACGCTGGTCGGTGCCGACCAGATGGCCTCGGAATGGAAGTATGTGCCGATCCGCCGCCTGGCGCTGATGCTCGAAGAATCCCTGTTCCGTGGCACCAAATGGGTGGTGTTCGAGCCCAATGACGAACCGCTGTGGGCCAAGATCAGGCTCAACGTCGGTGCCTACATGAATTCGCTTTTCCGTCAAGGCGCCTTCCAGGGCGCGACCCCGAAGGAAGCCTACTTCGTCAAGTGCGACGGCGAAACCACCAACCAGGACGATCGCAACAAGGGCATCGTCAACATCCAGGTCGGCTTTGCACCGCTGAAGCCAGCCGAGTTCGTCGTCATCAGTATCCAGCAGATCGCCGGCGATCTGTAACCCCGAGCGGAGAACCACGTCATGGCCAATACCGGATTCGTTGTCAACGCCACCCGCGTCGACCCTTACAAGAACTTCAAATTCCGCGTGCTGTGGGATGGCAAGACGGTCCTTGGCGTCTCCAAGGTCGGCTCGCTCAAGCGCACTACCGAAGTCGTCAAGCACCGCAGTGGCGGGCAGAACAGCTACGACCACAAGTCGCCCGGCCGCTCCAGCTACGAAGGCGTCACGCTGGAGCGCGGCATCACTCACGACATCGAATTCGAGAAGTGGGCGAACGCGGTGCAGAGTTATGCCGGCGATGCGGCGATGGATCTGGCCGGCTACAAGAAGGACCTGACGCTCGAGGTGCTCAACGAGAAGAGTCAGGTGGCGCTGCGCTACTTCCTGTATCGCTGCTGGGTCAGCGAGTTCGTCACCTTGCCCGACCTCGATGCAAACGCCAACGCGATCGCCATCGAGCACATCAAAATTGAACTCGAAGGCTGGGTGCGCGACGTCGACACGCCCGAGCCGAACGAGGCGGGTTGAAATCGGGTCGGGCGGACGGAGCTGCGGCATGAACGAGCCAAACCCCAGGTGTAGGGCGCCTGCCGCACAGCGCTGCTGCGCGCGAGCCTTCGGCAGCGCGGCCAGCGACCTCGACGTCGCCTTCGCAGTCGTTGACCGGGCGAGTGCCGTGACTGCCTTGCTGGTGGCCTGTGTGTCCGACATGCAGGGACGTGCCATCAGCTTCGACGAGCCCGGGACTTGGACCCTGAATCAGCGTTTGCAGGCACTGATCGCGATGCGCCTGGCTGCGGGCGATGCCACCATCGGGTTGCAGGTGGCCTGCAGCGCGTGTGGCGAAGCCATGTCTCTCGACCTGGATCTGCACACCTTCGCCGGCGACCCGGTAGCACCGCACTTCACCTGGTGTGCCGACGACGGCACCGAGGTGTCGTTGCGCCTGCCACGCGCTGATGATCTGCAGCGCTGGCGGCGCGAAGGTGTGCTCGCGCATGAGGCACTTGCTGCATCGCTGATCGAAAGCGTTGCCGGTCAAGCGGTGGGCGCGGACCATTGCCCGCCGGCAGCCTGGCTGAGTGCGCTCGACGACGCCTTCGCCGCGCACGATCCGTTGACCGCCCTGCAGTTACAGACACGCTGCCCGGCCTGCGACCACGGCCAGCTTGTCGCCTGCGACCTCGAAGCACTGCTGCTCGAAGGCTTCGCGGGCACGCAAGCGAAAATGCTCGAAGAGGTGCTGCAGCTCGCCTCTGCCTTCCACTGGAGTGAAGCGGAAATTCTCGCGCTGCCGCGCTGGCGTCGCGCGCACTACCTGCAGCAGATCGCTGCCCGGGGTTGGGCATGAGCGGCTATTTCGCAAGACTTGCCGCACAGATCGATGCGCGTGTCGAAACCGCTCCACCGGCAAGGGCGATCAAACCGCTTGAACAGCAGGTCGAAGCGCCGGTGCCTAATAACGTCGACACCACGGCAGTGCGCGCGGCGATGAGCTCGGCGTCGGCAGTGCTCTTTCCTGCGGCCGCACAGGATGCCCATGGCGTCCCTGGTTCGCACGTGCCGCCACCTGCAACCCTGCCAGCCCGGCAGCGCGCCCTGTCAGCACCGGCGATGGCCGGCGCACCCTCTCCCGAGGCTGTGCGCTTGCCAACCTCAAGCTTGCGGCACGATGCGCTGGCGGTCGCGCTGGCCGGCGTGACCCTGGCAAGGGGAACCGATGCACGACTGTCATCGCCCCCGTCGCTTCTTTCCCGGCAGCGTGTCGCGCAGAACCCGTCGGATCGTGCGGCGAACCCGAACTCCCCCCAGGTCGATGCGGCGATCCCCCCCGATCCCGGATCGATGCTCGCGCAGCCCGGCGTGCAGCGGGCGCCGGGAATGCCCTTCGCCGCGACAGAGCCGCCGCGCCGCAAGGCAATGAGCAGCCGCGAGCCAGCGACGCAGCTTACCCCGCCGAGCACGTCGGTCCGGCAGGTCACACCGTTGCCACGCGTCGATGTGACGCGCTTGGAGCAGAGCGCCACGGCAACTGCCGCCATCGACGCCGCACCTGCTACGCGCAACGAAATCCGCATCGGCACCATCGCTCTCGCAGTACGAACCTCTGAACCGACGCCTGCGGCGGTGCCGCAACCGGTGTTTGTAGCCATTCCGGCGCCGCGCTTTTCATTGCAGCGCCATTACCTGCGCTGGACTTGAGCCGTGTCGCTCGCCGCCAGCAGCGAGGCAATCGGCGCCGTCAGCGAACTGCTGAAAGTGCAGCTCGCGGCCAGGACCGGCATCAATGCGGTGGCCGTGGGCCGCCCCGAGGATGCCAGCAAGGCGGCAGTGGTCGGCGGCGGTGGCAGCTTCAACCTCTTCCTTTACCGCATCAGCATCGATGCCAACCTGCGCAACCGCCCGCTTGACGCCGGACAGGCACCACCGGTGTGGTTGGTGTTGCATTACCTGCTGACCGCTTTCGACGGTCCCGAGAGCGACTCGATCGTCGCACATCGGCTACTTGGGCGTGGCCTGCTCGCCCTCAATGCGCTGAGCATCGTGCGGCCCGACGCGAGCAACAGCGCACTGGCCAGCAACCCCGATCCGTTGCGCCTGACCTTCGATGAGGCCGATGTGGAACTGCTCTCGCGGATCATGCAAGGCAGTGACGAGAAATTCCGCGTCGCAGCGGCATTCCAGGTGCGCCCGGTGATGCTTGCGTCCACTGCACAGCCACCGGACTATGCGTTGCCGGTCAAAAGCATCGGCAAGCCGCTGCCACCGCCGCAACCGTACGAAGGCGCGAGCGTGCTGCCGAGTCTGGGCGCGCGCGTCAACGCGATCGAACCCGAGCGCTTCAGCGCCGGCCAGCCGATCGTGTTGCGCGGCAGCGAGTTCGCAGGCTACGACCAGATCCTGGTCGGCGCCTCGACTTATCCGGCGACGAGCACGCTCGATGGGGCGCTCACGATGACCATTCCGCTTGCCGACACGATCAGCGCCGGCAGCTACCCGGTCTGCGTCGCACGCACCCTGCCCGACGGTCACCAGTTGAGCAGCAACGCGGTGGCCGGCCACCTGCTGCCGCGCGTCACCTCGGTCAACCTTGCCGGGCCGCTGACGCCGGTTCTCGGCAGGCTTTCCGGCACCTTCCTGGTGCACGGCAGCCAGCTCGGTGGCGCCACCGCCGCGACCTACGCGGCACTCTATCTGCAGGGCAAGGCGCAGTTGCTGCTCGAGCCGCAACCCGGTGGCACGGCGACGACGCTCACGTTCACGGTGACCGACACGCAGGCGCTGGCTCCCGATCCGAACTACCGTGTCATCCTGCGCGTCAATGGCGAGCAGGCGCTCGACTCACCACTGCTGAGCTGGACATGAACGCGCCGCTCGCCTCTGCACCGGTGTTGATGAACCCCGACCTTGCCGTTGCCGACCCGGCCTGTGCGCTGTGGCTGGCACAAGTGACGCTGCGGCTGCGGCGCGAAGTGGCATGGTGCTGGCATCAGCGTGGCACAGACGCAGAAGCCCTGCCGGGTGCGCTGCCGCCAGCCGGCGATGCAGTACAGGACAGTCTCGACCTCACGCGCTTCCGCGACGAGAAGCGCGCATTTTTCGACCGCGACATCGCCGCCCGTTATCTGGGCGAACGCCTCGCCGCGCTCGAACGACCGCACTTGTCCCCGGTCCGCCGTGGTGATTGGACCTGGCTGGCCAGCGAATGTCCGCTGACCCCTGCCGCACAATTCGTGTTGGCCTGCGCGCTGGCCGGGCGTGCCGATGCCTCGATCGGTGCCGTCTGCGCGGCGTGTCAGAACGATCTGTCGCGTCCCTGGCCGACGCTGGCGCTCGCGCAGCGGCTCTGGGACGAACCACTGGCGATTGCCGCCTGTGCCGACGCGGGCCACGCCCTGTTTCGCCACGGCCTCGTGCAGTTGCCGGTCGGGCGAGATTCGCTCGACTGGCAGCAGCCGCTGGAGATGCCGGCGCTGGTCGCGCAAGCCTTGCTCGATGGCCAGTGCCTGCCGTCGGGAATGCTGCGCCAAAGCGACATGGCGCCCGCCGAGTTGCCGCAGGAACTACTGCCGTTGCTGGCGCGTCTGCGCTCCGATACCCCGACGGCAATGCAGCTCCTGCCCCTGCAGGCACCGCGTGGCACCGACTTTGCTGCCTGGGCGCAGGCGCTCGCGCAGGCGAGTGGGCGCGCTCTGATGATTCTTGCCGACGACGTGACGCCGGACCGGCCCGGTCTTGGCGCACTCGCCACTGTCTGCTGGATGCGGGGTGCCGACCTGTTGCTGCCCGAGCATTGGCAGGCGTGTTGCGGCGCCGGTGTTGCCGAGCACTGGTTCGCGCCGCTGGCCGCTTTGCCGCTGCGCTGGTATTTGCCGGTGGTCGACGGCGGCATGGCGGTGCGTGGCGTGCCGGCTTCGCTGCTGCTGCCAACCTGCCTGCTGCCACCGCTCGACACCTCGGCGCGCGCGCAACGGCTGGCGCGGATGTTGGTCGACGCGCCAGCGGCAATCCGCGCTGCGCTCCCGGAAGCGGCACGGCGCTTCCGTCTCGCCGAGCGGCCACTGGAGCGGGCCGCCGCGGCGGCGTCGGCATTGGGCGCTGCGGCCGGCGTGCATGAATTGTTCGCCGTCTGCCGGGCCGAGGCACGGCTCGAACTCGACGGGCTCGCCAATCTGGTCAACCCGCGCTTCGCCCTCGGCGAACTGGTGTTGCCGCCGGCGCAGACCCAACAACTGCGCGAAATCGTTTCGGCGATGGCCGTGCTCGGTCGCGTACATGACGAGTGGGGCACGGCGCGCGTCTGGAACGATGCTGGCCTGTCGGTGCTCTTCTCCGGACCGCCGGGAACGGGCAAGACGATGGCTGCCGAGGCGCTGGCCAACGCGCTTGCGCTGCCGATGTACCGGATCGACCTCTCGCAGGTGGTCAACAAGTACATCGGCGAGACCGAGAAAAACCTGCGGCGCATCTTCGACGCCGCCGAGACCAGCGATTGCCTGATGTTCTTCGACGAGGCCGATGCGCTGTTTGGCAAGCGCACCGAGGTGCGTGATGCGCACGACCGGTTCGCCAACATCGAGATCAGCTATCTGCTCGAACGCATGGAGCGCTTCAAGGGCCTGGCGGTGCTCGCCAGCAATCGCCGCAAGGACCTCGACGAAGCATTCACGCGCCGGCTGCGCTACATCGTCGAATTCCCGGTGCCCGGCGTCGTCGAGCGCGAGCGCTTGTGGCGGCAGGCTTTCCCGGCGCGCGTGGACATCGTCGAGATCGATTGCCGCTGGCTTGCGCAGCAGTTCGAACTCGCCGGCGGCCACATCCGTTCCGCCGCCTTCAACGCCTGCCTGCTGGCCGCCGGCCAGCGCGCCGAAGGGGCTGCGCAGGTGGGCATGCTGGAGGTGTTGACCGCCGTCAAGCGCGAACTCGAAAAGATGAATCGCGTCGCCGGTCGCGAACAGTTCGGTCGCCATGCGGCCTTGATCGGGAGTCTCGCATGAATGTCGACATCGCCCGCCTGGCGATCACGCTGCAGGGCTTTCCGGCGGGGATCGGCGAGCATTTGACAGAGCAGCTCGACGACGCCCTGCAGCGGCGACTGTCCGATTTGCAACCGGCTACGCTGGGCAGCGGCCTTGCCACGCTGGACCTTGGCGTCATCGATGCGCCGGCGCATGCCGATGCACAGACCCTCTGCGAACTGATCGCCACCCGCCTGGGCGAGTGGGTGACGCACGCCTACGGCCCCGCCAGCGCGCAGGCAGAAGCCGGGGAGGGCCGCTGAATGGCACTCTTTCCCTTACGTGGCGTGCTCGTCGAATATGGCGCGAACATCCTCGGGCCGATTCCGAACATCGTGATTTTCCAGTTCAACCCGGAAAACATGACACGTACGATCACCATCCCGCCGCCACCGGCGAGCGCATCGGCACGACCGCGGGTCGAGACGCACGCCGCAGCGGCGCCGCCTTCGGAGCGATTCGAGATCAGCGCGCATTTTTCGGCAGCCGACGACCTCGGTGCCGGTGGCGCGGTGTCGGCCATCCCGCGCCTGTTTGGCGTCGGTCCGCAGATCGCGGCGCTGGAGAAGATGGTCTACCCGCAGAGCACACCCGGCGGTCTGATCGGCGCGGCGATCGACGCGATCGGCGCGGCACTCTCGGGGCCGGGCAGCACGCCGCCGACGCAGCCGGTGCCTCGTGTACCGCTACCGCGCATCCTGTTCATCTGGGGACCGTCACGGGTGCTGCCGGTGACCATCACCTCGATGTCCATCAGCGAACAGAAGTACGACCTGTTGCTCAACCCGGTGCAGGCCGAAGTCAAGATCGGCATGCAGGTTTCCAGCCAGGCGCCGACCGATGATGCGATCGGCGAGGGTGCCTACAAGTACACGCAAATGATCAAGGACACCCAGGCGACGCTGAATCTCGCCAAGGTGATCGAGTTTGCAGTCGATATCATTCCCTTCTGAGAGGCCGCCATGTTCCTCAAGAACTCGCGCTACCATGGTCTGCCGACGGTGACGGCAAAAGACCGCGCCGGTACCGAGGTCGCGGCCGTCAAGCTGCGGCTCCTGCCGATTCCTGCCGGCGACCCGGTGACGGTGCGCACGCACGACCAGCTCGACACCCTCAGCGAACAGCGCTACGCCGACGCGACGCGCTACTGGCACATCGCCGACGCCAA
Organism: Candidatus Accumulibacter cognatus; assembly: GCF_000584975.1. Classification (NCBI taxonomy): domain Bacteria; kingdom Pseudomonadati; phylum Pseudomonadota; class Betaproteobacteria; genus Candidatus Accumulibacter; species Candidatus Accumulibacter cognatus. Next base: position 10,634 of record NZ_JDST02000069.1, read on the forward strand.
CAGCGAACTCGAAGCGGCGTCGCTGCTGCAGCCGACTGGCCGGCCGATCACGATTCCCCGGAGCTGACGATCATGGCCAGGGCCGAATACCGCGTCTACTTCGACAATGTCCCGGCGACGGCGGAGCAGTTGGCGAGCATCAGCGAAATCCGCATCGACCAGGGCATCGGCATGGCGGCGGCGGCCGAGCTGGAGTTGCCGATCGCCACCAGCGACGCCGGCCTGTGGTCCGGCGTCGAAGACGACTTCGCACAGCCATTTGCGCGCGTGCGTGTCGAGGTCAAGGTGGCCAGTGATGATTTCGTGCCGCTGATCGACGGTCTGGTGGTCGGCAATCGCTACGAGTTGCAGGCCTCGCCCGACCAGAGCCGGATGACGCTGGTGGTGCACGACGACAGCGTTCAGCTCAACCGTGACGAGAAGGTCGCTCTCTTCGAGGACATGGCGCCGCAGGACATCGTCACCAGCCTGTTCGAGGAAGCAGGTCTGACGCCCGACGTGGACGCGCTGCCCGCTGCCGGCGCGGTGCTGCAGCGCGTGGTCGTGCAGCGCGGCACCAGCATGCAGTTGCTGCGCGATCTTGCCAAACGCTACGGCATGTTCGTCTATGTGCGCCCCGGCGCAGCACCGGGGGCGAGCGTCGGCGCTTTCAAGCGGCCACAGTTCGCGGCGACCGACCTGCCCGAAATCCTGCTGCTCGGCGACCAGCGCAACGTCGCGAGTTTCTCTGCCGAGTTCGACGCGCTGCGGCCGCTGCGCGCACGCGCCGGCAGTGTCGCCCTGGCCGACCGTAGCGTGCTTGCCAGCAGTGCCGATGCTGCCGTCGGCACGCCGCTCAGCGACGCCCCGGCACACGACCTGACGCAGCCGGCGCTGACCCTGCTCACCGGCACGCGCGAGGAGCAGGGCGACCTCGACGCCGCCACCGCGGCCACCGTCGATCTCTCGTCCTGGGCCTACGCCGCCAACGGCGAAGTGGACATCGACGACTACGCGGGCGTGCTGCAGCCGTACCGACTGCTGCGCGTTCGCGGTGTCGGCGGCTATCTGTCGGGGGACTACCTGATCGGCCAAGTCACGCATGTGCTCACCGACAGCAGCTACCGGCAGCGTTTCGCTCTGCACCGCAATGCGCGCTCGGCCGGCAGCACGAGTGGCGGCGGACTCTTCACAGGAGTGTTCTGATGGAAAGCGGAACCCTCGAACGTCTGGTGGTGGAACTCGCGACGCAGTCGCGCACACGCCACTTCGGCAAGTACCGTGGCCTGGTTGCCGACAACCAGGATCCGGCCGCGATCGGTCGCATCAAGGCACAGGTTCCCGAAGTGTTCGGCGATGCCGTGCTCACCCCCTGGGCCACCCCCTGCGCGCCCTACACCGGCGCCGGGGTCGGCTTGCACAGCATCCCTCCGATCGGCGCCGGCGTGTGGATCGAATTCGAAGCTGGTGATCCGTCGCGACCGATCTGGAGCGGCGGCTGGTGGGGAAGCAGCGACCTCCCGGCCGACCAGAGCGGTACGGCGGCCAAACCGCCGCTGAAAATCCTGCGCAGCGAACAGGGCTTGCTGGTCGCGCTCGACGACGACGCGAAGACGCTGACGCTCTCCGACGGCAACGGTAGCAACTTGTTGACGATCCGCGTCAACGACGGACAGATTCGCGTGCAGGCAACGAGCAAAGTGATCGTCGAAGCGCCATTGATCGAGCTCACCGAAGGCGCAGCACACCCGCTTGCCTTCGGCGATTCGCTGCTGCAGTACCTGAATCAGTTGGTCAGCATCTTCAATACGCATATGCATGTCGGCGAAACGGTGATCGGCATCCCGGTGACCCCGATCGTTCCTGTCACCCCCTTTCCCCCTGCGACGCCGACGCTATTGTCGACGCGCGTCACCACCGGCTGAGGAACCCCCATGGCCAACCCACTCAAGGCAGGCCGGATCGACGACTTCGCGTTCAGCCTCGCGGCCTACATCGACCAGGCGATGCATAACGAATGGCAGGCGGTGAAAGGCGAATCCCTGCCCGACAGCGATCAGGGCGCCCAGGACCGCAGGATTCTTTTCGCGGCGATCGCCCAGGGTGTGCTGAAGTTCCTCGCCGATCACGGGAGCGACCTGATCACCAGCGAAGAGAGCGGCAACGGCGGACTCAACCAGCACCGGCACAGCATGGCCTTCACCGTCGACACTTTCAGGACGCCCTTGCCATGAACGGTCGTCATCTGGCTTTCCCCTTTCATGTCGGCGCCGACGGGCGTACCGCGACGCCCTCCGGTCTGGCCGAGCATATTCGCGGCGAGATCATGCAGTTGCTGCTTACCGCACAGGGCGAGCGACCGTTCCTGCCGGGTTTCGGCGCCGGGTTGCGGCGGCTGGTGTTTCAGCAGAACGACGATGCGACGGCGGCGATCAGCAAGGCGCTGGTGAGCCAGAACCTTTCGCGCTGGCTCGGGCACCGCGTCACCGTCGAGGCGCTCGATGTCAGCGCCGACGACGCCACACTCAACGTGGACCTGCGCTACCGCGTGCTCGCCAGCGGCGAGGTTCGCAGCGTGCGCTTTCAGCGGCAGGGGGCGAAATGACCCGGCTAGGCAACGAGGAGCGGCTCGAGGACCGCGCGCGCGACCTCGACGGCAAGGGGCTGAATGCCTTCAGGCTCGCCTACGTCACCCTCGACGCTGCGCCAAAGCCGGCTTTCGCCTGGCTCGACGTCGAGTTCTGGAATGCCAATGCGCTTGCGCCATTACCGCCCAGGGAGGCTTTCAAGATTCAGGGGGCGACTCGGCAGCGCTCCGGCAACCCGGCACGAGCAGTCGCAGTGTTGCAGGTACTGCCGGGCGCCGGCAACACGCTGCGCTTGCAGATCGCCCCGGTCGGCGATTACTCGACCTACCTGTTGTCGACCACCAGCGTTGGCCTGGGCGCCCCGGACAATGCCCTGCCGCTGGCGATGGACCCCTTGCTCAACGCCTTGCCGTTCAAGTTCCGCCCCGGCTGCTTCAATCTCAATTGCACGCCGATGGAGAAGGGCAGGCCAGCGCCGACAGAGCCTGAAATCGACTACCTTGCGCGCGACTACGACTCCTTCCGGCATGTGCTGATCGCCGCGATGATGCGCCGCGTTCCCGGCTGGTCACCGAGCAGCGAAGCCGACCTCGACCAGGTGCTGATCGACCTGGTCGCCGCCGATGCCGACGAGCAGGCCGACTACCACGACCGCGTCATGAACGAGCGCGCGCTGGCGACGGCGCGCAAGCGTGTGTCGCTGGCGCGGCATGCGCGGCTGCTGGACTACCACATCCACCAGGGCAATCAGGCCAGCACCTGGCTGGCTCTCGAAGTGGCCGGCATGGTCGACCTGCCGGCGACGGGCCAGGATGAGTTCGGCGTCTGGAGCGGCCGTGCCTGGCAGGACGACGACGCGGTGATTTTCGCGATGGCGCGCGACGGCGGGTCATGGCGCCAGCGTTGCTTCGCGCCGCTGAACCGCTTGCGGCTGTATACCTGGGGCAAGACGGTGACGGCGCTCGCCACCGGCAGCACCGAAGCCGACCTGACGGCGGCGACGCCGCTCACGCAGACCGAGGCCGAAGCGCTGCGCGACTTCTTCCTCGGCACGCACGCGAGCCAGGTGCCGGGTCCCGGCGCCGCAGACGTGAACACTGCCGTCGACCAGTTGCTGATCCAGGAGGCGCTGAACCCCGAGACTGGCACCGCCAACGGCAGGCGCATCGCGCAGCGGCAGTTGCTGAAACTGTTGCCCCTGCATGGCCCGATCGCGCGCGCCGAGGCCCTGCAGGACCCGTTCACCGGCGAATGGCTGGTACGCGTTCGCTGGCGTGCCGAAGACGCGCTGCGGCAGAACTTCTGCTTCGTTTGCGACTGCGCCGGCCAGCCGGTCGAAGACGTGAGTCTGTTCCACGCCAACCTGCTGCGCGTGACGCAAGGACGGCCGCGCATTACCACCTTCCGCGCGCCGGGACAGCCGCTTGGTGGGGCCGACGAGCGAAGTTTCGTTGCCAGCGATTCGGTCAGTTACGAGATCGTGCTGCGCCAGGCCGGCAGTGCTTCGCCGCCGCGCGGCGTGCTCTGCCCGCTGCCTGCCTCGCCGCTAGCCTACCGCGCCAGCGCGCCCGGCGGCGAGACGCCGACGCGAACAACCGCGCAGGTCATGGTGCAGGGTTTTGCCGAGCCGTGGCAGGAACAATCGGACCTGATCGAAAGCCAGCGGGACGACCAGCACTTCATCGTCGAGACCGACGAGCTCGGCGGCAGCTCGCTGCGTTTTGGCGACGGCAGCAACGGCGCAGCTTTGCCCATGGGCGCCTTTGTGCAGTGCCGTTATCGCGTCGGGCAGGGCAGTCAGGGCAATGTCGGCGCCGACAGCCTCGTCGGCTTCGTGGACGCCAGCGGCGCCGTGCAGCGCGTCTGGAATCCGTTCGACGTGACCAACGGTCGCGATCCCGAACCCGCCGCCGAGATCGTTCGCCGCGTGCCCGAGGCCTACCGCCAGCACCAGTTGCGTGCCGTCACCCTCGATGACTACGCCAGGCGTGCCGAGGAGCTGCCAGGAGTTGCGCACGCCCGCGCCCGCTATGCCTGGACCGGCAGCTGGCGCTGCGTGCAGGTGGCCATCGACCCGGCAGGCGGTATCGTGCTGGCCGAACCACTGCGGCGCGCGCTCGCCGATCACCTCGATGCGGTTCGCCTGATCGGCGAGGATCTGGAGGTGGGCGCGGCGCGCTACGTGCCCCTGGACATCAAGCTGAGCCTGTGTGCGCAGCCGGCCTACTGGCCCGAGGATCTGCGAGCGGCACTCGAAGAGGAGTTTTCCGACGGCTGGATGCGTGACGGTCGCCACGGCTTTTTTCACCCGGATCGGTGGACCTTCGGGCAGCCGCTGTACGCGAGCCAGTTGATCGGCCGTGCGCTTTCCGTCACCGGCGTCGGCCGCGTCCTGCGCGCCAGCATGCGGCGCTGGAACCCGGGCAGCGGTGGCGGCCTGACCGAGATCGACATCGATCCCCTGGCACTGCCCGAATCGCGCCTGGAGAAGATCCCCGTCGGGCCGTTCGAGATCATCGTCGTCGCCAACGACCCTGATCACCTGGAAACCGGTCGCATCCGCTTCGAAATCACCGGAGGTCGCCGATGAGCTGTACCAACGATTGCCGCCAGCCGGCTGCTTTCCCGAAGACGATCGACAACCGGCCGGGCCTGAGCACCATCGACTATCGCATCGGCAGCTACGCCGACCTGCGCGAGCACATGCTGTCGCGGCTTGACGCGAGTACGGTGCTCGCCGAATGGACGCACCGCCTGCCCGACGACCCCGGCATCGCGCTGATCGAGGCAGCCGCCGAGGTCGGCGACATTCTCAGCTTCTACCAGGATCTCTACGCCAACGAGGCCTATCTGCGCAGCGCCAAGTGGCGCGATAGCGTCGCCAACCTGGTGCGCCTGCTGGGCTACCGGCTCGCGCCAGGGGTCGCGGGACGCGCGCGTTTCGCGTTCGCGGTGAAGGGTGCTCAGCCCGTGCTGCTGCCCGCCGGCCTGGGCATCCAGGCGCAGCTTGCCGGCGACGACAAGCCATCAGTCTTCGAGACCAGCGTCCAACTGCTCGCGCAGCCGGCGTTGTCGCAGTTTCATCTGTACCGGCCGCGCCAGGCACCCGACATTCGTTACGGCACCGACACCTTCACGCTGTGGGCCGATGCCGGCGTCGCGGTGCAGCTCAAAGCCGGCGACCGCATCCTGGTCGGCGTCGCCCGCGCTGGTGGCGAAGCGTTCGATCATACGCAGGTGATGGTCGTAGACAAGACCTGGGAAGCCTTCGGCAGTACCGTCGTAACAATGAAAGGCGGCATCACCAGCCTGAAGAAGCCGCCACGGTTCAGACCGCTGACACCACCGCGCCTCGTTTCGGCCACCTTGCCGGCTGCGGCTTCGCTGTTCTCGTCTTCGTTCACGCCAGCGCTGCAGCCGCTGTCGCTCAAGATCGCGTCGCCACCGTCCTTCCTGACGCCCGGTGTCATTGCTCAGCCGCTGGCACAGTCGCTGCTTGCGGCCGGGCTCGGCGTGCCCACCCTGGCGTCGACGCCGCGCCTGCGGGCCTGGAAGCTTGCCGGAACACACCGCCACTTCGGGCACAACGCACCAGCCACGCAGGTCGTCGTGGACGACAAGGGGCGCGCGACCACCAGCCCGGTGTCGTATGTGCGCAAGCTTGCTGCCACCACCGCCGCACCGGCCGTGCCGTCGCTGCCCTCGACGCAGATGCCGCTCGACGGCGAGGTCAGCAGCGTGGTCGCCGGCACGCGGCTGCTGATCGAGGCCAACCTCAGCATCGGCAGTCACGCGAGCAGTCGCCGCAAGCGTCTGCTCGAACGCCGCATCGCGCAGGTCGATCGGCAATCACTGGCGTGGGGACCGCTGAGCGGTGCCAGCACGGTGCTGACCCTGGACGAGGACCTGGCGATCAGCGAGAACGGCAGCACGCTCGGTTATGCCGACATCCGCGGCATCAGCTTTCACGAGGTCGTCGGCGAGCCTTTCGAGCTGCGCGCCGACTTCGTGCAGACGGCCGCCAGCCGGGGGAAGGAACTGCATTTCTATGGCACGGCCGGTGAAGCCGCCGCGCTGGCCAGGCGAAGCCTGCTGTTTTCCGGCCCAGGCCCTGCATTGGTCGCGGCCACCGCCCTGTCCGTCGCCAGCGACGATGGCGACGATGGCGGGCAGCCGGGCTGGCATCGTGTGCAGCTCGACCGCGATTTCGACTACACGCAGTTCGAGCACAGCGCACCGCAAGTCACGGTGTACGGCAACCTGGTCGAGGCGACTCAGGGCAAAACCGAGGCCCGGATCACCCTGGGAGACGGCGATGCACGCGCGGTTTTCCAGACCTTCGCGCTACCCAGGACGCCGCTTACCTATCTGCTCGATACGACGCAGGTGCCGCCGCTACTGCCGCAGTTGCAGGTGTGGGTCGATGGCGTCGCCTGGACGAGCGTAGACAGTTTTTTCGGGCGTACGCCGAGGGAGCACGTCTATATTGTGCGCGAGGATGCCGACGGCAAGAGTTGGGTGCAGTTCGGTAACGGCAAGAGCGGCGCGCGTTTGCGCTCCGGTCGGGGCAACGTGCTGGCGGTCTACCGCAGCGGTGCGGGTGCGCACGGGCTGCTGCAGGCCGACGCGAAACCACAGGCCGACAAGAAGGTCGCCGGACTCGAAGCGGCTTTCCTGCTCGAAGCGGTCACCGGCGGTGCCGAACCGGAGGGTGCCGATAACGCACGCCTGGCCGCACCGGGAACCATGCAAAGTCTGGGCCGTATCGTCAGTCTGGCCGATTACGAGGCCGAGGCGCTGGCCATTCCCGGCGTGCTGAAGGCGCGCGCCGCCTGCGCCCAGGTTGACGGCGCCGCGCTGGTGCGCGTCACCCTGCTCACCGCGAGCGCTGCGGCAGCCGATGCCGCGGCAGCCAGCGACGCGCTGCGCGCAGCGGTGGGCGCACGCGGTGCCAGGCGCTGTCCGTTGCTGGTCGTGGCGGGTGCGCGCACGCCGGTGTCGCTGCATCTGGTGGTGGGTTACGACCCGACCCGACGCACCGAAGAGCTGCGCCTGGCAATCCTCGAAGCCTTGGGTGCGAGTGGCGAAGAGGGCAATGGCGTCGATTCGTCACGAGGTCTGTTCAGTTGGCAGCAGCGGCAATTCGGTGACGGGGTGCACGGCTCGCAGGTCGTCGCCGCCGTGCAGAAGGTGAGCGGTGTGATATGGGTGCGGCTGGTTGCTCTCGCCGTCGCCAGGCCACCGCTGGTGCAGGCGAAACCGGGCCTGCAGTTGAGCGCAGAGCTGTCCCAGCCGGCACTGTCGATCGCCAACGTTCCGGCGACGCAGCGCTCGCTGGCCTGCGCCGGCGACCGGCTGCTGGCGCTGCAGACAACGGCGCTGCAGCTGCAGTTCGCCGCCGACGAGCAAGGAGGGCGGCCATGAGTTCGCCACGCCGGCCTCTGTACGAGCGGCTTCCCGAGGTATATCGCATTCGCGACAGTGAGCAGACGCCGCCCGGACAACTCGCAGCTTTTCTCGGCGTTATCGAAGACGCCTTCGCAGCGCTGCATGCCCGTACCGACGCACAGTATCACGACCTCTTCATCGAACACTGCGATGACTGGGTGGTGGCTTACCTCGCCGACCTGCTGGGCACCTCTCGTCTGGCCGGCGACCCGTGGACGCTGCGCGCCGATGTCGCGCGCACGGTTTTCCACCGCCGCCGCAAGGGCACGCTCGGCGCCGTCGAGTCGCAGGTCTTCGCGCTGTCGGGCTGGGCGGCGCATGTGGTCGAGATGCGCGAGCGCCTGGCGTGGAACCAGCACCTGAACCACCAGCGTCCCGACGCCGGCGGCATGCCGCCACGGCGTCTTGTCAGCGAGTTCACTGCCGCCATCCGCGGTGGCACCGTGACACTACGCGATCCGGCGCTGCTCTCGCTGACTGGCGGAGCTTTCGATGCGCACGCACGGGTGGTCGACGTCAAGCCGCCGACGCTGGGCCTGTCGGGCTGGAACCTGCCGAATCTGGCGGTGCTGTTGTGGCGGCTCGAAGACTTCCAGGTGCCTTTGTCGCGGCCGCTGTTCCGGCAGATCGCCGCCATCCCGCCGTCACCCGGCGCTGCTGCCCTGGCCGTGCGCTTCGACGTACAGGCACAGGGCGAGCCCTGGCCGCTGTTCAACAGGCACCGCTTCCATGCCGACGCAGAACCGCCGCGCCTCGGCGGCGAAGACGAAGTACCGGACCGGATGCCGCCGGCACGGCTCAGCGACGGTACGCCGGCCGGCCGCCCGGCGAGCTATGTCAGCGTGCAGACCTACTCCGACCCGCGCAATGCGCATCCCGGCTCCGACCCGGTCGGGCTGGTGCTGCACCTGCCCGAAACGCCCTTCCTCGGGCAGGCCTGGCGAATTCGCGGCGCCAATCTCTGTGCCTGGGAGACCGGCATCGCACCGCCGCTGCGCGACTGGGAGGTGGCGATCGACCCCGAACATGGCCGGCTGGTGTTCGGCGTCCCGGATGCCGATCCGGCGACACAGGCCGAGCCCCTGGCAGACGGCCTGCTGGTGTCGGCCTGCTATGCGCAGGCCGGTCCCAGCGGCGCACAGCCCGTGCAGCGTTTGCCCTTGCCGGCCAGCTGGCCTGGCGAGCAGACCTACGAAGTCAGGCGCATCAACTGGTTCGACGATGCTTTCGCGCTACAGCATGCGCTCGACGACCTGCCGAAGCGCTCGCAAGCGCTGCTCATCGAGATCACCGATAGCCAGACTCATGTCCTCGACCTCGGTGCGATCGCCGGCATCGGCAACGACGCCGGTGTTCTGTCGCTACGCCTTGCGCAATCCCTATGGATTCGCGGCGCATCCGGTGAACGCCCGGTCGTCCGCCTGCTACAGCCGTTGCGGGTGCGACCGACGCAGATCGGCGGAGCCGGGGCCGTCAATGCCGAAGTCCTTGAACTGTTGCTCGAAGGTCTGTACCTGACGCGCGCCGTGGCGTTCCCGGCTGGCGATGCGCTGCTGATGCAGGCGGCACTCGGGCAGTTGCGCATCCTCGGCTGCACACTCGATCCTGGTGGCGGTCTGCTGCTCGACGGCAGTGCCAGCGGTACGCGCGCGCCGATTCGCGAAGCGCTGCGCCTCACCAATGACTATGGTCTCGCCCCCGCCGAAAGCGATGCTTTCGACCAGGTGCCGGCCGTGACACTGGAGCGCAGCATTGCCGGTCCGCTGGCGATCGACAGCGGCTACCTGCTGACGCTGGCCGACAGCATCGTCGATGCCGGCAGTGGCAGCACTGCGACGCTGCCAGCCCTGGCGCTCGGCGCCGCGACCGGCAACCCCGAGCTGGCATGGGGCCCGGACCTGGTGGTGCGCGGCCTCACCGCCTTCGGCCGCGTGCGCGTGCAGACCGCGCGCGGGGAAGGCGGCCTGTTCGTGCACCGCCTCGAGGTGCACGACAACCAGGATAGCCACACCGTTGATGTCAGCGTCGGTCAGCACGGCAGTTGCCTGAAATTCTGCTGCTTCAGCGGCGACCATGACCGCTTGCCGCAGCATTTCGGCTGCGTCTTTGCCAGCGAGGCATGGCTGCGCTTCAGTGCCGAGTACTTTGGTCGCCCAGGCTATGCACAGCTACGGCTCGACTGCGACCGCCGCATCCGCGAGGACGGCCCGGCCAGCGATGAGATGGGCGCCTTCGGGTATCTGCGGAACACGCACAAATGGAAAAACATCGGCATCCGGCTGCAGGAATTCATGCCGGTCGGGGTGCGACCGGTGCTCATTCCGATCACTTAGAGGATCACGATCATGAAGGGCGACTTTTCCTTCCTCGCATTCGATACGGCGCCTCATTACAGCGGCGTGCTGCACCAGCAGGGCCGCGTACTGCTGGACCGCGACTGGAACGAGGCGGCGGCGATCGCCAGCAGGTGGCGCACTATGGCCGCCCGCGATGCTTTCGGCGACGGTCTGTTGGCGGTACCGGCGGCGAATCCGGCCGGTTTCAAACTGCAGGCTGCCAGTAGCGATGGCACGCTGGTCAAGGTCGATCTCGCTGCCGGCCGGGCGTGGGCCGATGGCCTTTCGCTGACGCTGGCCGACCCATCGAGTTTCCTTGCCAGCTATTTCGCGCAGCCTTTCCAGACACCGCAAGCGGCGCCGTCCACGATCGCCGATGGCGTTCGCGATCTGGTCGTTCTCGACGTCTGGGAAGACTCGGTCAGCGGTTTTCAGGATCCGCTGAACCTGATCGAGCCGGCGCTGGGCGGGCCGGACACGACCGAGCGCACGCAGGCCTTCGTCAAGCTGCAGTTACTGCGCCTCGGTCCCAACGATGACTGCAGCGCCGCCGCCGACCTCGCCGACGACTTCGGCGCCAAGGGCAAGCTGACGGTCTCGTCGGCGCCGCTGCTGACCATCACCGGCGACTGTCCACTTGCTGCCGGTGGTGGCTACAGCGGCCTCGAACACTACCTCTACCGCATCGAGATCGCCGACCCGGATGCCCTGGGTCAGGCGCGCTTCAAGTGGTCGCAGTGGAATGGCGGTCTCGTCGGCCGTGGCCTCTATGCGGCCGCTGCGCCAGGTAGCGGCACGGTCACGATCACCGCCAACGACCAGATGATCAACCATTGCGGGGTCAGCGATTTCTATCTCGAAGCGCTCGTCTTCGACGCGGCCCTGGGCGCCTGGCAGGTCACGCTGAGCGCCGATGCCACGCTGGCACAGGATGGCGTACTGTCACTGACCCAGGTGCAGGGCGTCTGGCCGACGGCAACCCCGGCGAGCGGTTTCTTCCGTCTCTGGAACGGCATCGCCCGGGTGGCCGATTTTCCGGTTGGCGGCGCCAACCCGGTCGAGTTGAAGGACGGCATTCGGGTCGAGTTCGAGGCGGCGACCGCGCACAACGCCAACTATCAGCCCGGCGACTACTGGACCTTCCCGGTACGCGCGTCGGGAGTCGCTTTCGAGCCACCGCTATGGCCGACCAAGGCGCCACCGCAGGGTGTGCGGCATCGTCGCGTAGCGCTCGGCATCCTCAACTGGAACGGCCCGCCGCCGCTGAGCATCAGCCATGCTGCCGGCGACATCGACGACTGCCGACGCGTCTTTCGGCCGCTGAGCAACCAGAAAATATGTTGCACCTTCATCGTCGGTGATGGCCGCAACAGCCACGGTGACTTCGATTCGATCGAAGAAGCGCTGCAGCACCTGCCCGTGAACGGTGGCGAGATCTGCCTGCTGCCCGGCCTGCACCAGACCAATGCGCTGATTGCCGGCCGGCACAACGTCAGGATCAAGGGCTGCGACACCCAGACCAAGGTGATCCCGCGTGAGCAGGGCGCAACGCTGCCGATGTTCACGATTCGCGATGCCGAGAACGTCAGCCTCGAGCACCTGGACATGGTGACGCTCGGCGGTACCGCCATCGTCATCGAGGCGAGCCAGGCCGCTGGCAGCGTCGACATCGAGATCGCGTACAACCGCATTCTTGCCTGCAGCAACGCCATCCACGCGCGCCAGGCGAAAGGCGTCAACATCCACCACAACCGCATCCGCATGCTCGACAAGCGCGGCAGCGATGTGGCGATCCATCTCGCCGGCGACGACAGCCGGATCGAGCGCAACGACATCCGCCTGTTACCGGCGCCGGACATGCCGCCGCTCGACGTGCCGACCGAGACCGATCCGGTTGACCCTACCGATCCCTGCGCCAGACTGGTGATCGTCTATTTCAATCCGCGGCTGTTCGTGCGCTATGTCAACCAGGTGTGGGCGATCAAGCTGCCGTCGCTAGTCGTGCTGAAGCAGCCGTATCGGGCGCTCGGCGGCATTCGACTGGGCAACGCTTGCGAGCGCGTGCGCGTACTCGAAAACGTGATCGTCGGCGGCGCCGGCAACGGCGTGACGCTGGGGGCTTCGCCGCCCGCGCCGCTGCCGGAACCGGAGCAGGTGTTCACCTTGCCGCAGGAAGCCGGAGTGACGGTGCGCGTCATCGGTCCCGATGGCAAGCCGCGCGCCGGCGTACAGACCACCTTGACCAACACGGCGACCAACGAGGCGCGCTCGTTCGTCACCGATGCCGACGGCAGCTTCCTTTTCGGCAGCAACCCGGCGACCTTCCGCGTCACCGAGGGCGAGCCCGGTTTGGTGATCGACAAGCTGGATCTGCAGCCAATCCAGAACAATCAGTCCTTCGTGCTGACGATCGTGCTGAAGGCCGACGAAGCGCCGAACCCCGAAAACTCCGGCTTCCTTTACGACATCACCATCGAGCGCAACGAAATCGCGGCGATGGGATTGTCGGGCATCGGTACCGGCGCCGTGTCGGTGCCGGCGGCAGCCTTGCGCGCCAATGCACTCGCTGCTGCACGCCGACAGCTCGGCACCCCGGTGATCGGGCTCGCGATCCGTGCTAACCATATCAGTGGCTGTCTGCAGAACCCTTTCGACAACGCGCTGCGCCTCACCGCGGCGTCGCAGGGACTGGGCGGCATCTCGCTCGGCATGTGCGAAGCGCTGGCCATCGTCGACAACGACATCGAGCGCAATGGCGTCAGCGGTGCCAATCCCGTTTGCGGCATCTTCGTCGCCTATGGCGAGGGCGTGGAGATCGCGCACAATCGCCTGGTCGATAATGGACCGCTGACCCCGGACGTGAGCAGCCAGGATCTGATCGCCGGCCGGCGCGGCGGCATCGTGTTGAATCTCGTTGCCAACTTCAATCTGCTCGACGCACGTGCCCTTGCCCAAGGCGACACTTTCAACGCGCGGCCGGCAGCGCGCATCCACGAGAACCTGGTCGACCAGCCGGTCGGGCTGGCGCTCCATGCGATTGCTTTCGGTCCGCTGCAGTGCACCGACAACGTCTTTTCCAGCGAGCTGTCGGGACTCTCCATACAGGAGCGCATGGCCGGTACGGTCTTCATCTACGACCTCGGTGGTGTCAACCAGGCCGCGGCAGGGATGCGTCTGCAGCGCGCCAGCACGCTGCAGGCGGCCGAGGCGAGGCCGCAGATCGTTCCCGAGAAGGACGCGGCTGCGCCGGTCAGCGAGAGCGCCGCCGTCGACGCGCAGGCGGCGGCTCTGCACGCCGCCCCCGCGATGCTGCTGCCGCAACGTGCGGCGGCCGTGGAGCAGCTCTTCCCGGCAGGCAAGCTGATGTTCAACGACAACCAGTCGCGTACCGGGCAGAGCAATACCAGCGCGAGCTGTCAGCTGCTGGCAACGCTCGATGACCTCGCGTACCAGAACAACCAGTCGTTCAGTCTGCGCAGTGGCAACCTGATCACCAACGCCCTGCTCTACGGCAACACTCTGCGCGCCACTGGCAACCGTCTCGGCGAGCGCGGCGCCGAGACCCTGCTGTCGCTGCTGTCCCTGGGGGTTCGTCTCAACAATACCAGCTTCAACCAGGGAGACCACTGCATCGTCGCCAACGACATGAACCCGGCAATGGCCGAGGTCAAGGTTGGCAACCAGATCCTCAACCCCGGCAGTCTGTGCGCGAGCCGCAGCATCGTTGCCGCGATCCTCTTCAAACCACACGGGTGAGACACCATGGCCCTGATACTGAACACCGGACAGAACAGTTACAAGAGCGACCTCGAAGGCCTCTTCGAGACACTGCAGGAACAGCGCAGCGAACTGTTGAGCATGGTCCGCGACGTGCAACTCGCCGCCCGCCTGCTCGCCGTCGCCGAGGCGCGCCGCCTCAGCGAGCTGGCGGGCGACGATCCGCGTGTGGCGCACTACCTGAACAGCAGCGACACGATCCTGCGCCGCGCCGCTGCACTTGAGATCGAGAGCGAGATTGCCAACATCCGCGTGCCGCCGATTACCAAGAGCGAGACCCTGCTGCAGGGCCGCATCACCGACGAGTCGGCGAGGGCGACTGCGCATGTGGCGGTGACGCTGGTCGACGAGAAAGGCGCCCCGGTGGTGGGCGTAGCGTCAGTGGAGACCGACGACTCCGGCTACTTCGCGTTCATTCTGCAGCCGGCACAGGTCGACGCTATCGGTGCCGGGCGCAAGCTGACCTTGCAGGTCGGCAGCGCCAGCGGCAAGCTCGTGCCGGTCGCGGCGCAAGCGTTTACGCTGGCGAGCGGCGAGGTGAAGGTCAGTGAAACGCGGTTGCAGCCGAGCGAACTGGAGAAGCTGCGGCTGCGTCCTGTTCAACGGTGATACATATTGAGGTAGCCAGCCATGTTAACGTCAATGCACAAGAAGCCGTCCCTCCCAGGCACTGCGTGGCTTTCCCCGACAGGATCGGTAGCGACGCCATCGCGAGCAGCCATGATCATGCGTCAGAGTGCGTCGACCTGTGCCTGCGGAGGGTCTTGTCCGCGCTGTCAGGCCCAGTCCAGCCTCAAGATAGGCGCCCCGGACGACCACTATGAACGGGAAGCCGATCGTGTTGCGGATTTGGTGATGAGCGGCCGCCAGAATGATCCGGTGCACGCAATTTCACCAGGCATGCACTTGAAACTCTCCCGCAAGGTGCTTGAGCCGGACGAAGTGTTGGACAGCGTTCTCCCGGCCGAAGGCACGTCCAGTTCCGAACAGCCCGAAGTTGCCGAACCCGAGAACCTGCAACGCAGCGCCACCGCAGAAGCCGATGCCGTGACGCCTCAATATGAGCGAACCCTTCAGCAGGCTGTCCACAGCGGTGGCGAGCACTTGCCGACAGCGACACGCGCGTTCATGGAAAGTCGCTTTGGCCGGGATTTTTCCGCGGTTCGCTTGCACCGCGACGAGCAGGCGAGCGGCCTCGCGCAGCAAGTCAATGCACGTGCTTTCACTGTCGGCAGCGACATCTTTTTTGCCCAGTCCCAGTATCAACCGTCTTCGCATGCAGGGCAGCGCCTGCTCGCTCATGAGCTTACCCATGTGGTGCAGCAATCCGACGGCCGTTTGTCGAGACAGATCATGCGATCTCCGGGCACCTCTTGCAGCAGCTATCCCGGATACAATGCGTCGATTGACCGGCGTACCTACAATTGTGCCGGCCTGGCGCTACGCACCTATCGATTTACCTCGCCACCGTCTGCCGTATATACCGAAATGGCGGCGAATTTCATCAACCCGGTTTGCCCGGTGGGCAATTGCAAGGCCGGTCAAGTGAAATTCTGGCTTTGGCAGTACGACATCCGCACCGAGGACGATCTGGGTACCATCATCAATCCGACCTGGCGAGATTTTCATATCGTCGGAGGCCGGATGGATGCCCTGGGTAACGACCCCAGCGATGTCCTCAGCAAGAACGGACCGCGTCCAATACACGGCCCCGGTACTGGCCCTAGCTTTCGGCCTGCGTCCAGAGACCGCGCCCTTGATGCCGACGACAACCCCGGCACCACTGCCGCAGGACGCCCGCTCTACAAGGTTCGCAGCAACATGAGCGAAATCATCAGTTGCGCAGGATGTTCCTGAGCGATGCGCTGCCTGCCGTGACTTCCAGGTACTCGGCTTTTCCTGAAGGATGCCTGGAATGCAGGATCGGGGACTATATGATTCGCCGCCATGCTGATTCTCTCTGGTATGTCTACCGGCTGGAAGACATCTTGTCGGTCAAACGTCTGGTTCCAAGTCAGACACGACCAATGATGCTGATCGCCGAAGAGGATCTGCTCGACTCGATGACGCCGGCTTACTTCGCGGAGGTACAGTTTCTGGTCAGCGTTTTCGACCCCGGCCATGCCGATGAATCCCTCGCTCGGCAAGCCATTCAGAATAAGGCCATGATCAAACGAGCGCAGGGACTGCTGCGGGCTGCGCGCGAGTTTTCCCGAACGGATTGCCGGGTCGTCCGAACATAGACGGCCATCAAGCGGCTTGGCCCAGATGGATGGGAGCAGAACATGCGAATGATTGAAAGAACCAGCCTCTCCAAGTTGGCGCAGGCGCAGCGCGGAAGGAACACTCCGCCAGCGTCAGCCATTCCCTTGTCGCCAGCGAAGTCGTGATGCGCCTGCGGTGGCAGTTGTCCACGCTGCGCTACGAATCTGGCCCAGATTAACATCAGCGAGCCTGGGGGCTTCCTTGAGCAGGAAGCCGAGCGGATGGCGGCAAAGGTCGCGACGGGCTTGCCGGCTTCTGCTTCGGCAACCGAAAAAGCGGAGTCGGTGGCAGAGGAGGGTCCGCAAATCCGGACCGGTGACTCCGAGATCGGCTTGATGAACGGCAAGCCCCTCGATCCTGAACTGCGTGCTCGTTTTGAACCGGGCCTGGGCGCCGATTTTTCGCAGGTGCGGATTCATACCGGACCACAGGCGCAGGCCCTGGCCGCTTCCCTGCAAGCCGAGGCCTTTACGCTGGGACGCCATATTGTCATCGGCGATCTCCATTGCAAGGCCGCTTCATCCGATGGGCGGAATCTGTTGGTGCATGAGTTGGCGCATACCA
The DNA here is from genome assembly GCF_000584975.1 of Candidatus Accumulibacter cognatus. Taxonomy (NCBI): domain Bacteria; kingdom Pseudomonadati; phylum Pseudomonadota; class Betaproteobacteria; genus Candidatus Accumulibacter; species Candidatus Accumulibacter cognatus. The sequence goes on from NZ_JDST02000069.1 coordinate 27,591, forward strand.
TCCAGCAGGGTGCCGCAGGTCAGGCCGGCGCAGCGCTGACGGCAGGTTCGCCTGGTCCGATGATCATGCGTCGGCTGATTCGCACCGCCATCATCAATTTCCTTTGTGGTAGTTCTGACCCTTTCCTCAGAAGCCCACCCAGTGGCTTCATGCATTTGAACACGGGCGAAACACAGATTTCGATCAGCACCAATATTCATTGAGACAGACCGGCAAGCTGCGGGTCGGGCAGCCAGTTTTTTATGACTTTATTCCGTCATCGCAGCGTATTGTGGGATGCCAATGAGGGTACGAAGACCTTCAACGTGGGTACAGCAGATAAAGCGGTCTGGTCGGAGCTGACGAAGATTCCGACTACTACTTCGAGATCCGATCCAACAATACCAATCCGAACTGTTGTTTGACCGGAACCATCGACGTCAACACCCCGTAATGCGCTTGCCCTGGACTCTCCTGCAAGAGCATCAGGGCAATCGAAGTCACTTGCGTGGCAGATGCACCTGCGTGGCCACGGTCAGTGTCAGTTGATTCTTCAATAACAACTGCCCATCGCTTGCCAGGAACAAAACCTCCAGCTGATACTCGCCGGGGCTCAAATCCAGGATCGCTTCGGTCTGGCCATCACTCAGGCGCATGCGCGTCGGCGCTGATCGATTCTTCCTGATATTCAACACGAAATAGCCGGTGTCCGGGATCGAGGTTTTTTCCGGCGCCACGCCCAGGCCGATGACCCCGAGCTTGATCACGAACGGACTATCGACACTCTCGCCATCGCGAATATTCTTGACATAGACCAGTTTGCTCTCGCTCGGAGGGGTCGAAACCTGATCCTGATACCATTTCGGGCAGGTTTCGCTGAATCGTTCGGGGTCGATCCTGGGCGGAGCGGATTGCGTGCGATTGGCGATGACGTTGACGGTGATTTGCCGGCTGAATACGTAGTACGGGCGGTGGTCATAATCGGCAAAAAGCAGGCGCAGGGTATGCGGACCGGGCGGTAAATCGAGAAGGGTGGCGGTCTGCCCCTTGCCAAAATGCCGATACTTGTCAGAAAAGGGGATGGGGTCAGCAACTGAGGGGGGCAAAGGCGTATCGATCAACAAGTGGTGATGACCGCTTTTTTCCCTTTTGTGGCCAGCAGGAATTACCCCCATGCCGCGGATGCCGAATTCTATCCAGAATGGCGTGCGTACCTGGAATCCGTCCACAAGATTAGAGAAGGTCACTGGTGTGGACTCGGCAAACAGACTCAGCGAAGTTCGCTCGGCCGTATATTGTAACCAGCAGCGGCGCTCAAGCGGATCCTCCGGCAAAGGCTTGGCGATGACCATGTTGAACAGCATCAGCAGCGCCAGAGCAGGAAAAACCTTGTATGCACGCATCACAGACCTTTCAAGGCAAGCCATCCTGTTAGATGGCAGATTCTACTGCATCCGTGATCCCGAGCATCGGCAGACTGGCATCGATGTCGAAAAATCTTACTTTATACGAAGAGCCTTGGCTCGAATCGAGAACCGCCACAAGGGGTGCAGGCATCGCTGCCAGACGGCCATCGGATCGATGGGCGATGCTTTGGGGCCGCGTTGAGCTTCGAGCTTCTTGACGTACTGGAAGTCGCTTGCAACGGCATGCTATAGTCCATCGTCCGTGCGTCGAGTGTAATCACCGGAGAATGCTGAATGACAACGCCGACAAGCTCGCTTGAGAAGATCTATCAGATCAAGGTCACCCTCAAGAACAGCCGGCCGCCAATCTGGCGGCGTCTGTTGGTGCCGTCTTCGATCACCCTGGCGCGACTGCACCGGGTGCTGCAAGCGGCCATGGGCTGGCACAACTGTCACCTGCATCAGTTTGTGGTGGCGGGCAATTGCTACGGGGATCCCGGCCTGGATGCCGGCTTCGAGGTGGTCGACGAGCTCAAGGTCCACCTCGACCGCTTGTTGATCAACGTCAGAAATTCGATGGTCTATGAGTATGATTTTGGCGATTGTTGGGAGCACAAGATCGACCTCGAGAAAATCCTGCCCGCTGATCCGGCAATCACTCTGCCCCAATGCATCAAAGGCGTCCGCGCGTGTCCGCCGGAAGATGTTGGCGGCGTCTGGGGCTACGCGGGTTTCTTGGCTGCGATGGCCGATCCAGAACACCCGGAACATGAGGACTACAAGGAGTGGATCGGCGAAAAATTTGATCCGGAGCATTTCGACATCAATAGAATCAATGCACGCCTTGCTGACGCGCACGATTAGCTGACGGTCCAGCACCCCCATCAGGACAGGTTGTACCTTTCCAGCAGCTCCATGAAACGCTGGCCGATCGCTGCGGCTCCCCCGACTACACCGGCGCGCGGTTGTTCAGCCAGTCCGGGCGCCTATGGTCGAATGTTTACCGTCGAGGGAGTGCACGTCTAACGTCTATGAAGAAGCCATTCGATTGGATTGGACGGCGGGGCTCATCGAAGGTCTTTTCGCCGGTGTTGCGGGCGCGTTCGCGGCTGGCGGTGGCGGCCTGTCTGCTGATACTTGCGACATCGCCCAGTGCTGCCCGGCCTGTTCTGGAATGGGGAATCAGCTGTGGGGACGGGCGGGTTGATGTCGTCCTGGATGACTTCGATACGCCGTGGGAGAATTGCTGTACGGCCGATGTGTCGATTCCCGGGCCGACGTTGCGTACGGTTGCGGGCTGCAACGGTACGGCTCTGGCAGTGGATTACGATCTGCGGAATGTCGCTCCCCCCGGCAGCCAGAACGCCGGGCAAAGCTGGGTCGTGTTGCAAAGGAACCTGGCCCAGGCGCGCGATCTTAGCCGATACACCCACCTGCGGCTGGCAATGCGCGGCTCCAACCTGCGTGCGCACGATACGCTCGAAGTGAAGCTCAAGGACGCGAGTGGCCTGGTTGCCGTCGCCCTGAAAAGCATGACTGACCTGCCGGTATGGAGAACAATCTACCTCGACCTGCGGGAACTGACCTCAGACCGCGCGATCGACCTGAGCAGAGTGACGGGTTTCGAGATTGCCATCGTCCGTTGCGCCGGCTGCGAAGTCGCGGACAACCCATCGAGTGACCCTGGTGTGGAAGAGCATGCCGGAACCCTCTACCTAGACGAGTTTGCGGCGGTCGACCTGAAGCCGGGTGGTGCCCACCGCTTGCCCGCCGCCAGCGGATTTGCAGCCGTCACTCGGGACGCGACGGTGCGCAGTAAAGCCGCCGATGCGCTGCTGGCACAGGTCGTGCCGTCAGCAGCGGGCAAGGATCTGTTGCCGGCGTGGTTTCCCGAGACGGTCCCAAACTTCAACAGCTACGCCCAGGCCGAAGCGCTCTTGGTGTTCGTTTACGAGTACCAGGAGACAGGAAAGGCGGCTTTCCTCGATGCCGCGAGAAAGCTGGCTGCCCGGCTGATCGCCTTGCAGATTCCAGCCGGCAGGGTCCAGGCAGGGGCTTGGTTGTCGACGTATGTTCCGCAGACCGGGATACTCAGGGGTCCCGATCGCGCGTCCCAGCCGATTCCCTGCGATGGCAATGAAACACTGGTACAGGACATCGACACTTGCGAATGGGCCGGCAACGTCGGATGGGTGCTGATTGCGCTCAACAAACTTCGCAACAGTGGTCTGCACACGGATACCATTGCGCTCGATAACGCGATCGATCGTGGGGCTGCGTGGCTGATCGGCCAGCTTGGCCGCAATGCGGCGTATCCAAACCTGATTTCATTGGGCATCGAAGGAAACATCTCGGCTTACTTTGGCCTGCGCGCTGCGGGACGCTTGCAGGAAGCATCGCTGCTCGGCAGCGCCATTTTTCGATTTGGTTGGGATGCCGTCCAGCGACGCATGAAGTCTGGCGTTCTGCCTGCTGACGTGGCCAGCGCGATGGACGTCAGCGGTAGTTGGGGCTCGACTTTTCTACGCGCGATCGGCAAGACCCAGGAGGCGCTGGACGCTCAGGCTTATGCAGCCTCCATCCTGCGCGTCAACTCGTTCGACGCAACACGCTATGGGTACGGTGACATCGCCGGACCCTACACGCCTGCAGTCGAATTCTCCGCGCAGGCAGCGGCTGCCGGCATCCACGATGCGGATTTCGTCCTGCAGCAGATATCTTCGCTGCAGATTCCGTCCACAGCCAGCTACGCTGGCGCCTTTCCCGGCGCGCTGGATCATTGGTATGGCGGCCCCTTGTCGCCATGGAATACGACCATGGCCGGTGTTTCGCCAACCGCCTGGGTGTATTTCGCGCAGTATCGCGACCCTCTCATCGATCTTCTGCGGCCCGCTCTGTCGCTGTCCATCAGTCCGGCGACGGTGCGAACCGGAGCCACGGTTACGCTGTCAGCGCGCGTGATTCCGGGGACGACACCGGCAAGTGGCGATGTTTATATCGCGCTGCAAGCTCCCGGGTGCACGGCGAATTTCTGCAAGACGCTGTTCTGGTTGGGGGCATTGAACTTCGTCAAGACGGTGCAGCCGCTGTTGGACAGTTGGCCGATCAGTCCATTCGCTGGACCAATCTTCAGTTACACTTTCAACGGCAGCGAGCCGACAGGCACCTATCGCTGGCTGGGCGCATTCGTTGAACCGGGGACGCCGCTCAACCTGATCTCAGACATTACGCAACCGTCGTTCGAGTTTCGACCCTGAAGGATCGGGCTTCGATAGCGGTGCGAATGCCTCTCCCGGAAAGGGCCATCAGGATCATCACCCCTGGGGTGTGGTTTGCCGATGATGTCTGCTTGTGGCCGTCCGTATCTGCCACTGTTGTCGATATTGACTGGCATTGGCCTCGATCCATGCCAATGCGCGGAGTTCCCTCTCATCCCATGGAAAGCGCTCCACATACGCTTCGATCTCGGCAACTTGCTGGCGCAGAAATTCTGTCTCCGAGAAGGAGATTTCAAGACCGGGAAGGAAGCGGAGCGTGGGATCATCCGGGAGATTCATGTTCTTCACTCCTTGAGGAGCGTGTCTCAGGCCGTGGCTGCACAGTCGATCCATTGGCAACCGCTGACCTGGCCTGGTTCCTGAAGCGATTCCTGAGTTGATCTGCACGAACCCCATGCCCTCAACCATCATAAACCACTTTAACGATGCGATCTAACACAATGTACCGTCGCAATATTGTTCCCCGTTTCCGGGGGGCGTTGTCAACCTCGATGAGAAACTGAAGGCTTTTTTCGTAGTGACTGACGTAAAATTGATACACTCTGGGACACTGGAAACTATCCAGAATAACCAAAGCAAGAAGCAGACCGAGAGTCAACTCCTTACAATAACTTCCAGAAATTGATGAAGTTTTTGTTCTACGTGAGGAAATTTCGAAATTCCGAAATTCAGGTTTGCGGTGATTGGTCGCGAGACTGTAAAAATCGTCGACACCGGTCAGCGCACGCTTTCTCTTCCAGGCTTTAGTGGATGGCACTGATTCGCTCTTGCACCGGTACGCCCAATTCGGCGCTGACCTCTCGCAGGAGATTGGCCAACGCCGGACTGGCCGAAGACACCAGGGCCCGCGCCAAGCACGCTTCTCGCGACAACACTTCCCGGATGAGCCACAATCACAATACTTCCTGGCCCGTATCCGGCTGCAAACCGTCGATCGCCAGGATCGCCCGACCTTGGGCCCGCAGACGCTCGACAAGAAGCCTTCTGCGGAAATTTCAGGGTCAATAGGGACTGT
>NZ_JDST02000070.1:0-29627 GCF_000584975.1 Candidatus Accumulibacter cognatus
AAGATCAGCCTCCGTAATGGGCTTTCCTTCCAAAGTCTGGAGCTGCGTTTGCACATGCTTATTGATTATTGCATCGTTTTCGGCGCCGGCTTTTACGAAATAGCTACTATCGCCAGATCCCAATACAACAATCTTGTCTGTGCCTGAGGCTGCGCCACCCGGCGTGACGTACATCGAATGCTCAAAGACTTTGTCAGCATTTATCTTGGCAGCCAAGTCATCTAAGGTTCTTCCTGTTATCGCCAGAACCATATCGAAGATTCCAAATACCATATCCTTAAGCCCTGTCATAAATGTATCACCCGGCGAATAACCTGCTTTCTCCAAGCTCTCGACATCTGTATTTCTTACTCTTCTTAGCGCTTTGACCAGAGTTTTCGTGTCTACCTCGTATCCTTTTAAAATTATGTGGTAGTAACCATCTACCGGTTCAGTGAAGAAAACAGGCTTTTGCACTACGACTGGTTCATATGCCGCCATATGCTCCGCGACATCAGTGATTTTGCTATATCTCAGAAATTGGCCATTCTTATATATTTTGGCGTACAGCAATAGTTCGCGATTTCCGATATAACCTTCTTTTGTTGCCCTGCTTTCAACCAATTTTGCAACGTAAGCGCTTCGAACGGACAAACGCACCACCGTTCCTTCCGTTGCCTGTATTGCGCTTGTTGGGTGCCGGATCAAACAAGTTGACCCGTTTGCCGGACAGTTTGAAGTCGAATATTTCAATGTAAATGATGGCGCAATTGTGCTTGCACATCCGCACAATCCGACTGCAATGAGCCATACAATTAGCATATTCTTCATTTCTTCTTCCTTGTGGTGACTTTCGGAATAACCGGATAAGCGCGGCCGTGTCGCGTCAGCAACTAGAGAAGCGCCGATTTAATCGGTAGCGAGATCTACGCATCAATTGAATCAACTGGTTGCATGGCCGCTTGCCGTGATCAACAAATTAAATCAGCGTTTCTCTCGAGCGATTTGTAGGTGAAGGCTAAACGTAATGATCAACTATGGAAGCCTGACGCCATTACTCATGAACCAAATTGAGCGACTGTGACTTCTGCGATAGCCCCGCAAATTGCATTGCGCTTCTGTGGATTCAGTAGTGTTTCTCTGTTGCTATCGTTGGCAATAAAGCCAAGCTCTATGAGTGCCGAAGGCCCTTGAAACTTGAGGACGGCAAGGTCCTCACGCTTCTTGATGCTACGATCCTTGAAACCGGTAATGGCTAGCAATGCGTTCTGAAGATTCTGGGCGAAAAGCTTGTCGTCAGAGTCTCGATATAGAACTTCTTGACCGTTTGCAGCGTCATCATCGAAGTCGTTGAGATGAATAGAAATGAAGACATCACAGCCTGCGTTCTTTGCATTTTTTGCCCTCATGCCAACAGGAGCGTGATCCTCTGCATCATCTCGCGTCATGAAAACCTCATGTCCCTTCGCTCGGAAAACATCTTTCAGTATCAATCCATACTTCAATGCGATAGTGGCTTCTTCATGCCTAAAGCCATTTTCAACGTGAGTCGCGCCGGGATCATAAATACCGCTCTGACGATTACTCATCCCGTGTCCGGGATCAATTGCGATCTTCATCTTGATTCCTCCGTCAAAAGTTGCAGATTATTGCCTAACGCAGAGTTAACCGGCTCGCGGAGGCAAGGTAGCCTGGCCGCGCGGAGCATGATGGACCTGTGCGTAGCGCGGCCAGGCTGCCTTGCCGTAGGGAGTCCGGTTGAACGACCTGTTAGGCGTCGCTAGCTGTTCTGGCGCCAGGTGTCGGTCTCTGACAAGTCAAAGGGACCTTCCTTCGTACCAGCCTTTCGCACCAATTCCATCGCCTGAGCTGCGGCATTCCAATCCACTTCCTCGAGCGCTTTCGTAAGTTCATGATGACCATCTAGCCAAAAGCGGACGGTGCTAGGAACCTCTCCCATCGGTCCTGAGCGATTGACTGAAGTCCGCCAATCCCTGTTGATCGTCGCGATTGCGACGAACATGACCAAATACACCATTCCCCTGAGTGTCGCTTCCTCAAGTTCACCAGAACCGGGCCAGATTGCTGCGCGCCCCTCCGACGTCCGCAATTCACTGCGAATGACCTCGTTCGCTAGCATGATTCGCGTTGTCGGCATGGGGTGCTCGCCCTTGGCAGACTCAAGCAGTTGCAGCGCGTATTCAGTGCTTGGTTCACGCGCGCGCATCAAGGTTATCAACGCCATTGCAAGCGAAGCGCCGAGGTAGGACTGAATGTTGATGCCGGTCCGAACTCCTTGTTCTCTCGAGGTCCGGGCGTCCGCAGGGTCCTTCAATGGGCGTATCAGAGCCATGTGGAGCATCAAACGGATTGCAAAGATGTCCGCTTGGTGTTCAAAGTATCGTTGCATCTTGATATTGAGTGGCCCCATCCTCCTAGCTTCATCATGCAGCGCGTCGAAGTGCCCAACTTCGTGAAGCACTAGAAACTCAAGGATCGTGCTCGCGAGACTTGCTGTCATTCGCAAGAGATGCACATCCTTTGATATCTCATCCTCGAGGTCAGAAACGTCGCCAACCGTTAGCGAGCAAGTGCGGCGTTTAGCTTCGCTGAGCTGAAACACACCAAATGGAACCGAGAAGGACAAGCTTGGCTCTGGTGCACTGGGTCGAGCCAGTTGGGGCATCCAAGCCTTTAGATGACCAGTTTGCTCAATTACGATTGAGCACCTCGCGGCTAAGCAGGTAGCTAAAGCAACTGCCCCTGTCGTCAGGCGAATCTCTCCGACACTTGACCGAGAGCGAGAGTGGCAACCGACGCTCGGCGTCGGATCGTGGAGTAAGACGAGGCGAAAGCGATCGTGCGTTTGGGCTCTGAGCAAGACAAGTTGAGCGTTGACATGTTGACACGCCAGCTGAGTGAGAGGCGGTAGCTTTTCAAGCTCCGCGAACGCAATGGGCGTCTTGGCAATACCGCTAACGCTGACCGGAGCCTCTAGGAAGCAGTGGGAGGAATGCAGGCCCATGTTGACTATGTCCCCCACTTGAGATTGCAGATCGCTTCTTTTCCGACGCGAAGAAGTGTGATGACCAGCAGGCTCACCAGCGGCGTCAGGAGTGCCGTCGTTACGCTCAGCGTCGCCGCAACTGCACCGGTGATCGCGGCGACCAAAGTGGTGGTGTAGTTGTCCGTGATCTGTGAGATGCGTCTTCGTAGGTCGGCGTAGCGCGCGTCAGTGGTGCACAAGAGTGTACGGAACTCGCTCTTCGCGCTCTCCCACAGGCTCTCCAGGCCGGCGCCTTGTGCATCGCCATGAGCGAGTGCTAGGTTGTATCCCAGTTCGTCAAGATCCTCGCCCGCGGCGACTTCTTGGCCCACAAGTGACTCGAGCACGGCAACGTCCACTGCATCAGTTCTGATCATCTTGCCTCCTAGACTAGGTGAGTTGGGTGGTTACGCATTCGAACAGACTTGAGCCTGACAGCCAAGGGGAGAGCTTGAGGTACGCCACTTGCGACGCCTAACGTAGAAAGTAACCGGCGTGCCGGCATTATCGGCACGTCCGGTTGACTGACGGGTTGGCAGGCAAAAATTCGGAGTGATGATGGCTGAGAAAGTGACAATCGGGAATTGCGAACTGTGGCACGGAGACTGCCGCGAAGTGCTGCCGCTGCTGCCGCCCGTCGATCTTGTGCTGACCGACCCGCCGTATGGGATTGGGCGCGACGGGAAGCCACCGAGCACGAGCAGCCACGGCGGCCACAAGGGTTACGAATTCATGGGGTGGGACACTGACGCGCCGCCGGCTTGGCTGTTCGGCCTGATGCACGAAAAGGCGAGGCACTTGATTATCTGGGGCGCGAACTACTACCCGCAAAACCTGCGGCCTTCGATGGGGTGGCTTGTGTGGGACAAGGGGCAGCGGATTAGCCAGAGCGATTGTGAATTGGCATACACGACGCTCGACAAGGCGCTGCGCTCCATGACGCTGAACCGGGCAGCGATTGCGCAAGACGGTGCGGTGCACCCGACACAAAAACCTGTGAAGGTGATGGAGTGGTGTTTGAGTTTCGCCGACGAAGCGCAGACCGTGTGCGATCCATTCATGGGCAGCGGGACAACCGGCGTTGCCTGCGCCCGGATGGGTTTGCAGTTTGTCGGCATCGAACGTGAGCGCAAATACTTCGACATAGCCTGCCGCCGAATAGAGCAAGCCTATGCACAGCCCCGGCTGTTCGAGGATGCAAAAGTCGGCGCTGGCGACACGGCGGTGCAGGGCGACATGCTTTTGCCTGCCAACGTGAAGTGGACATCCTACTTGACGATTTACTTTGCGTCATTATGCTGTATATCTGCTCAGTGATCGGCAAATTTCCAACCGAAACAAGGAGGTGCCCGATGGACACGTTCACTAAAAGTTCGGGCAATTGCGTCAGTGACGGCGGCGCTCCTCGATCCCCCAGGCGGCTGCTTGAACAGCTCGGCGACCGCATTATTGCCAAGCAATATAGCTTGGCGCGGCCGGTGGCCGCAACCCCAAAAGGCGTCGCCTCAGGGTAAATTTGTTCTCTTCGAGAGATCGTCATTCAGGCGCCGGCCGGAATTCAGATTGGTCAATCCAATCAGGCTTCCCACCCCCCGTTTGAATGCCCGACTGGAGACTCGCTGAGCCCTGTCGGAAGAACTGAAAACTCAGACATGCACGGCTTCCTTCTCGACGAATGGACGCAACTCGGGGCGCAAGGCCTTGTCGGTCACGAGATCGATCGGTACGCCGAACAGGTCTTCGAGGTAGAACTGAACGCCAAAGTAGCGCTCGGATGTCGCCGGACCATCGAAGGTGACCAGCACATCGACATCACTATCGCTCCGCGCTGCGTCGCGTGCGGCTGATCCGAACAGGGCAAGTTCCTTCACTCCGTAGCGAGCCGCCAGGATGGATTTGCTGCAGGTGAGCAGTTCGATGGCGCGTGAGCGATTCATTTCTGTCTCCAGGCCATCCGGAAAGTCAGCGTCATCAGGGTTGCACCTGGTCGATCAGCACGCGCAGATTCCGGCTGCCGGGCTTGACGCCGCTGAGGGTGCCGAAGAGGTCGCCGCTCGAACTCTGCGCCTGGCCCGCCCTGGCGACCCGCGCTTCGATGCGGATCGTGGCGAAATCGGAAATCTTCTTGCCGCCGGCGAGGGCCATCGAATCGTCGAACTCGAAGCGCAGCGGCAGGTCGGCGACGCGGGCGCGTTGGGCGGCGAGCGGCATGCGCGGTCCTTCCTCGGCGCGCGCAAAGACGAACAGCACGTCGCCGGGCTGGACCGTAGCGGCGAGCTTGCTGCTCAACGTCACCTCGCCACTGACCGCGCCAGCGCTGGCGCCGGGTTTTGCGCTGCCGCCTGCCTGGGCGGCGGCGAACTCGCGTGCCTTGCCGATCGCGGCGGTGAGGGCACCGGCTTCCTCGGAGCCGGGTTCGACCAGTTCCAGGAGGCGCGACCAGTAGTCGGCGGCGGCCGCGAACTGCTGGCGGTCGGTGGCGGCCGCGCCCGCCAGCAGCAGCGCTTGCGGCTCCCTGGGGTTGATCCGCAGGGCACGTTCGATCAGTTCGCTCGGCCTGCCCTGCAGGCTGCCGCCCTGGGTCTGCGCGAGGACATCGGCGTAGTCGGCGAGCAGGGCCGGGTCCTGGTCGACCAGGGGGGCGGCGCGTTCGTAGGCTTTCGCCGCTTCCGGGAAACGTTCGAGCACCTTGTACGATCGGGCCAGCATCACCCAGCCCTGGTGGTCGTCGGGGTTCTTCTGCAGCTTGTCGACGAGGCTGTTGAGCATGGCCTCGATCTGTTCGGGGGCGATGCGCGCCTGCCGCTGCAGCGGGTCGAGCGCGCGCGGCTCGCCGAGCAGCGCATAGCCGGCAGCGGCGGCGAGCGGGATGAGCACCAGCAAGGCCAGCGCGGTCTGGCGACTGCCGCCGTCGGTGGTCGTCGGCGCGGCCTGCGCGGGCACTTCTTCGAGCAGACGGCGTTGCAGTTCGCTTTTCGCCTGCGCGAAATCGGCCTCGGCGAGCGAGCCTTCGCGGCGCTCGCGTTCGAGTTCGGCAAGCTGGTCGCGAAAAATCGCGAGGTTCGCTTCGCTCTGGTCAGTGCTGCCCGAAAACCGTGGCGTGCGCAGCAGCGGGGGAAGGAGGAGGGCGATGACGGCAACGACCAGCAGGGCCGCGGCGATGAGAAAGGCGGTCATGCGGGTCCTTGCCGTGAATTCTGTTCTTGCAGCAGCGCTTCGGCGCGGCCCTGCTCGTCGGCGCTCAGAGGTGGGTCGCTGATCGTCCGGTCGCGTCGGCGCAGGTAGAGCAGCAGTGCCGTCAGGCCGGCGACGAACAGCAGGCCCGGGCCGAACCACAGCAGCAGCGTCGTGCCCTTCAATGGCGGCCGATAGCGGACGAAGTCGCCGTAGCGGCTGACCATGAATTCCATGATTTCAGCGTCGCTCCTGCCGTCCTGGATCAGCGTGCGGATTTCGCGGCGCAGGTCGTTGGCGAGTTCGGCATGCGAGCCGGCGAGCGACTCGTTCTGGCAGACCAGGCAGCGCAATTCGGAAGAAATCGCGATCAGGCGCTTTTCGGTCGGCTCGTCTGCCGCCAGCGGCCGGGCTTCGCCAGCGTGCAGGAGGGGCATGTGCAGCTTGAGCACGGCGAGCAGCAGAAGCATCAGGCAGGCTCTCATTTCGACAGTTCCGAAAGCAGCGGCAGGATTTTTCCGGAGAGGACCTCGGGGGTGATCGGGCCGGTGTGTTTCATGCGGATGATGCCTGCCCGGTCGATGACGTAGGTTTCCGGTACGCCATAGACGCCGTAGTCGATGCCGGCGCGGCCATCCACGTCGAGCACCGACAGGGTGTACGGGTTGCCGTGCCTGGCGAGCCAGCCGGAGGCGCGTTCGATGACCATTTTCCGTTCGCTGCCGGGGGGCAGCCGGTCGATGTCGATGCCGCCGTCGCCGCGCACTTCCTTGTAATTGAGGCCGATCAGCGGCACCGTCTGGCGTTTCGCCAGTTCGACCAGCAGGGGATGTTCCTGCCGGCAGGAGACGCACCACGACGCCCAGACATTGAGCAGCCAGACCTTGCCGAGCATGTCCTGCGGCGAGAACGACTGCGCGGGCGCGTCGAGGCGCGACAGCGAGAACGGCGGGGCCGGTTTGCCGACCAGCGGCGAAGGCAGTTCGCGGGGGTTGAGCCGGAGTCCGACGGCGAGCAGCGCGAGGAGTACGGCGAAGCCGATCAGCGGCCAGAGAAATCGGTTCATGGTCGGTCCCCTACGCTTTCTGGGCGAGCACCGCGGCGGCGGTGGCCGCGGTGTGCGTGCCGGCGCGTGCCCTGACACGGTAGCGGCGGTCGCTGATGGCCAGCAGTCCGCCCAGGCTCATCAGCACGCAACCGCCCCAGATCCAGTCGACGAAGGGCTTGTGGTAGACGCGCACCGCCCAGGCGGCGTCCGGCCTGGCCTTGTCGATCGGCTCGCCGAGCGAGACATAGACGTCGCGCAGGAAGCCGGTGTCGATTGCCGCTTCGGTCATCGGCATCGATGACGCAACGTAGAAACGCTTCTCCGGGAACATCTTGCGCAACGGCACGCCGTCCTTGAGGAGGTCGATGTCGCCGACCAGCGCGCGGTAGTTCGGTCCCTGCTGCTGGCGAACGCCGTTGAAGCGGAAGCGGTAGCCGCCGACGCCGACGCTGTCGCCGACTTCCATCTTGACATCCTTCTCGGACTGATAAGTGCCGACCAGGGTGACGCCGACGACGAAGACGGCAATGCCGAGATGCGCCAGATGCATGCCGAAGAAGCTGCGCGGCTGCCGCAGCGCGGTAGCCAGGAAGGAGCGGCCGGCGCGCGTCGCCTGCACGCGTTCGACAGCATTGAGCAGGGCGCAAAGAACGATCCATGCCGACAGCAGCAGGCTCAGGGCAGCCAGCGGATGCCATTCGCCGAACAGGAAAGGGGCGCCACCGCCGACCAGGGCCGCCGCGAGAAAAGCCCAGCGCAGCGTACGCGCGAGTTCGCCGAGGCTGGCCTGCTTCCAGCGTGCAAAGGGCGCCACGCCGATCAGGAACAGCGCCGGCAGCATCAGCGGCACGAATACCGCGTCGAAGTAGGGCGGGCCGACCGAGAGCTTGCCGGCGCCGAGTGCGTCGATCAGGAGCGGGTAGAGCGTGCCGAGCAGGACCGAGGCGCAGGCGACGACCAGCAGCACGTTGTTGGTGAGCAGCAGCGACTCGCGCGAGAGCAGGCCGAAGCGTCCGCCGAGACCGACCTTCGGCGCCCGCCAGGCGAACAGGGCCAGCGAGCTGCCGATGACCGCTCCCAGGAAGACGAGGATGAAGATGCCGCGGGTCGGGTCGGTGGCGAACGCATGCACCGAAGTCAGGACGCCGGAACGGACCAGGAAGGTTCCGAGCAGCGACAGCGAGAACGCCGAGATCGCCAGCAGCACCGTCCAGTTCTTGAAACTGCCGCGTTTCTCGGTCACCGCCAGCGAGTGCAGCAGCGCCGTGCCGACCAGCCAGGGCATGAAGGAAGCGTTCTCCACCGGGTCCCAGAACCACCAGCCGCCCCAGCCGAGTTCGTAGTACGCCCACCACGATCCGAGCGCGATCCCGAGCGTCAGAAAGATCCACGCCGCCGTGGTCCAGGGGCGCGACCAGCGTGCCCAGGCGGCGTCGAGCTGACCCGAGAGCAGCGCGGCGATGGCGAAGGCAAAAGCCACCGAGAATCCGACGTAGCCCATATACAGCATCGGCGGGTGAATGATCAGGCCGGGGTCCTGCAGCAGCGGGTTGAGGTCGCGCCCCTCTTCGGCCGCCGGCAGCAGGCGCTCGAAGGGGTTCGAGGTGAGCAGGATGAACAGCAGGAAACCGGCGCTGACCAGGCCGAGAACGCCGAGCACGCGCGCCACCAGGGGGATGGGCAAGGGCTTCGACAACAGCGCCACGGCCAGCGACCACAGCACCAGCATCAGCATCCACAGCAGCAGCGAGCCTTCGTGCCCGCCCCAGACGGCGGCGATACGGTACTGCAGCGGCAGCAGCGTGTTCGAGTGCTGTGCGACGTAGAGCACCGAGAAATCGTTGTCGACGAAGGCGCTGGTCAGGCAGGCGAAAGCCGTCACCAGCAGCAGTGCCTGCGCGACCGCCGTCGGCCGGGCCAGGGTCATCCATGGCGGGCGGTTGAAGTGGGCACCGAGCAGCGGCAGTGTTCCCTGCGTCAGGGCGACGCAGAGCGCGAGGATCAGGGCGAAGTGGCCGATTTCCGGGATCATGGTCGTGTCGTCCTACGGTTTCAGGGTCCTGGCAGTGGCTTCCGCCGCTGCCTTATGGCTTGCCGCGCGTTCGTGGGCGTCGCTGACGGCTTTGGCGGCTTCCGGTGGCATGTAGTTCTCGTCGTGCTTGGCGAGCACCTCGGTGGCGGCAAAGACGCCATCCTCGGCGAGCCTGCCTTGCGCGACGACGCCTTTTCCCTCGCGGAAGAGATCCGGCAGGATGCCCTTGTAGGCGACGGTCATGTCCCGGTCGGTGTCGGTGACGACGAAGCGCAGGGTGACGCCGTCGGGCTGGCGCTGCAGCGATCCCTCCTTGACCATGCCGCCGATCCGGAAGCTCTTGCCCTTGGGCGCTTCGCCGGCGGCCACCTGGGTGGGGGAGAAGAAGAACACCAGATTGCTCTGGAAGGCATTGAGCACCAGCGTGGCGACCAGGCCGAGAATCGCCAGGCCGCCCACGATCAGCGCCATGCGTTGGTGACGTGGTTTCAATTCGGACTCCCGTGGAAAGCGGTTTCGCGTTTGCGTCGGGCTTCGGTTCGCTCGGCACGGTATTGCTGCTTGAGACGGGTGATGAGTTTCTTCCGATCCCGCAGCAGCAGGAGCGGTTCCGCCAGCATCAGCAGCGCCATCACCGCCAGCGATCCCCAGACATAGAGGCCGTGGTTGCCCATCGCCAGAAAGTCGGCGAGACTGTTCCAGTGCATGCCGGGCATATTGATCTACTCCTTGTCGGCGAGCAGTTCGCGCACCCAGTCGGTGTGCCGCTCGCGCTCGAGCATGATGGTGCGGACGCGCATCAGGGCGATGGCGATGCTGTACATCCAGCATGCCAGGGTGCACAGCAGCATGCCCCAGAGCATCAGCCTGGCCATGCTGGGTGCTCTGGTCAGGCTGACCGAAGCGCCCTGATGCAGGGTGTTCCACCACTGCACCGAAAAATAGATGATCGGAACATTGACCACGCCGACCAGCGCGAGGATCGCGCCGGCCTTGTCGGCACGGCGTCGATCGTCGATCGAAGCCTGCAGGGCGATGAAGCCGATGTAGAGGAAGAGCAGGATCAGCTCGGACGTCAGGCGCGCATCCCAGACCCACCAGGTGCCCCACATCGGCTTGCCCCACAGTGCGCCGGTCCATAGCGAGAGGAAGGCAAAAAGGGCACCGGTCGGCGCCAGTGCCGAGGCCATCATCCCGGACAGGCGGAAGTTGAAGGCCAGCCCGATGGCGGCCCAGAAAGCCATCACCAGGTAGATGAACATCGACATCCACGACGCCGGGACATGCAGGAAGATGATCCGGTACCCTTCGCCCTGTTGCGCGTCGGTCGGCGCCAGCAGAAAGCCGATCGTCAGTCCGAGCACGCCGAAGATCGCGGCGAGCGTCCAGAACCAGGGGATCAGCTTGCCCGCGAGCGGGTAAAAGGTCAGTGGGCTGGCGTATCTGAACCAGTTGATCACGCGCTTACTCATCTATTCCAGGGCGACTCTCAGGGCCGCGGCAGTCGGCCACGGCGCAAAAAACACGCCGCCCAGCGCAAGCGCGCCAAGCAGCGACAAATGGGCCTGCGGACCGAGTCCGCTCAGCGTCGCATCCACTGCTCCGGCACCGAAGATCAGCACCGGGACATACAGCGGCAGGACCAGCAGCGACAGCAGCACGCCGCCGCCGCGAACGCCGAGCGTCAGCGCCGCGCCGATCGCCCCGATGCCGGACAGGGCCGGCGTGCCGATCAGCAGCGACAGGGTCAACACCGCCAGTGCGTCGCCGGCCAGGTCGAACTGGATACCCAGCAGCGGTGCCAGCAGGACCAGTGGCAGGCCGGCCACCAGCCAGTGCGCGATGACCTTGCCGAGCACGATCAGCGCCAGCGGCTGCGGTGCCAGCGCCAGTTGTTCGAGCGTGCCGTCGCGGTGATCGTCGGCAAACAGGCGCGGCAGCGAGAGCATCGTCGCCAGCAGCGCGGCAACCCAAAGCACGCCTGGCGCCAGCCGACGCAGTTGCGCCGCTTCGGGTCCGACGCCCAGCGGGAACAGACTGACGACGATGATGAAAAAGAACATCGCCACAACGATGTCGGCCTGCCGCCGCATCGCCAGCCGCAGGTCGCGACCGATGACGGCGCGGATCGATTCTAGCATCAACGACGACCGCTATTGCACTGCGTCATCGGCGCCGAGCCACAATTCGCGCTGCGCCGCGGCCGGCACGGAGACCGTCTGGTGGGTGGTCAGGACCGCCAGACCGCCGCGTTGCAGATGCGCGCCGATCAGGCCGGAGATCAGCTCGACCGCGGCTGCGTCGAGGGCCACATAAGGTTCATCGAGCACCCACAGCGCGCGTTTCTCATGCACCAGTCGGGCGAGCGCGGCGCGGCGCTTCTGACCTTGAGAAAGATAGCGGCAGGGAAGATCGGCGCGGCTAAGCAGTCCGAGCTGTTCGAGGGCATCGAGCGCGGCGTCCTCGTCGAGCGTTTCCTGCGCCAGGGTGGCCGAGGAGCGGATATTCTCCAGCGGCGTCAGTTCCTCCTTGATTGCGTTCTGATGGCCCAGGTAGCACAGTTCGCTGCGGAACTCGTCGCCGAGTTTGCCGATCGGCCGGCCGCGCCAGCGAATGTCGCCGCCGGCCGCCGGGGTGAGACCGCAGAGCATGCGCAGCAGGCTGGTTTTTCCCGAACCGTTTTTTCCCTGCAGGTAGAGCATCTCGCCGCCTGCGAGCCGAAAACTGACGCCGGCGAACAGGCGACGTTCGCCGCGTACGCATTCCAGATTCGAGGCTTCGAGCATGCGGAGGGAGATCCGGGAAGTGGGCAAGACCGGGTAGAAACCGGCGAGGGCATATTGTGAAGGCGGGAGTTTAGCCCCGGATTGATGAAAATCAAAATCGATTCAGTGGCTTTGGGTATCCTTCTCGGAGTTCTTCCGGGAGCGTGGCAGTGGAACAGGGCGTTCTGCAGTTGACACTGGCGTGGGACGGCAAGGAAATCGTGTCGACCGGGATCGTATCCTCTCGGCCGATGCTCGCCAAAGCCCTGCGCGGGCTGCCGGTGGCGCGAGTTTCCGAGATCATTCCGCGCGTATTCAGTCTCTGCCGCCATGCCCAGGATGCTGCGGCCCGCTTGTGCATACAGGCGGCGCGTGCTGAGCGAGCAGCGCTCGATGACGCCCGCGATCTGGGTTTGGCGGTTGCCATCGAGGCAATCGTCGAACACCTGTACCATTTGTTGATGGCCTGGCCTCCCTTGCTGCAGAAACCCTGTCGAGCCAGTCGGATCGAGCAGTTCGGTGCCTGGCGCAAGCGCCTGCTGGCGGTCGTCGATGCCGCAGCGGCCGCGGCACTCGCTGTCGATCTCGCGAACTGGCTGGCCGAGCTGGAAGTGCCGCCGTTTGACGACCGGCTGGCCGTCACCGCGGTTGCGCTGCTGCCGCAACTTTCTGCCGCCGAGTGGGCTCCGCTGATCGATCGTGAAGATTTCGCGGCGCTGCCGACCTTTGCCGGCCAGGCCGCGGAAACCGGGGTTCTGGCGCGACACGCCGGCGACCCAGGGCTGGCCTTCCTGCTTGCCGACGGCCAACGCATCCAGGCCCGTCTGGCCGCGCGCCTGCTCGAACTGCGCTGGCTGGCGGCAGGACTCGCTGATCCGTCGCGCCTGTCGGCCCTCGTCGATGCCACGGCCGTCGCGGCCGGTTGCGGTCTGGCGCGCATCGAAACGGCACGGGGAACCTTGCTCCATCGCATCGAACTCGCGGCTGACTGCGTAGAGGACTATCAGATCATTGCGCCGACCGAATGGAATTTTCATCCGCAAGGCGCGTTTGATAGCGAGATGTCGGGTTGTCCGGCACAGACCCGCGACGATGCACGGATCAGGGCGGCTTGCCTGGCCCTGTCCCTCGATCCGTGCGTACCCTACGAATTGAGGATCGTCGATGCATGAAATGTCCTTGGCCATGGGGGTGCTGCAGATCATCGAGGACGCTGCGCGCGAACAGTCGTTTCAGCGCGTGCGCCTGGTGCAGCTCGAAATCGGTGCGCTGGCTGCCGTCGAACCCGAGGCGATGCGCTTCTGTTTTGATGCCGTCAGCCGCGGTACCATCGCCGAAGGCGCCACCCTGGAGGTCATCGAGGTCGCCGGCCAAGGTTTATGCTTTAATTGCAATATGACAGTGCCGCTCGCGGCTCTGTACGACCCTTGTCCAGCCTGCGGCGAGCACCCGGTTCAAGCGACCGGGGGAACCGAGATGCGGGTGAAGGAACTGGAAGTCGAATAAATAACAATGAGGAGACAGCATAGAGATGTGTACCACTTGCGGTTGTGGCACCGGCGAGATCCATGTCGATGGCAAGGCATGGTCCGCGCACGCGAAGACACGGGCAACGGACCCGGCAGATGTTGCGCCGCCTGGCGAGGGCAGCGGGGAGATTCCTTTCAAGACGAGCTACCGCGCTGTCGGCGCTCGGCATGGGCAGGTCCATTCCCATGCCGATGGCCAGCGGCACGTTCATGACCATGGGCACGACGCTTCCCACGCGCATGCGCACGCTCATTCGCACCTCTCGGCGGTAGCGCAGGAGTCGGCAACGACGCCGTCGCGGCTGATACAGATTGAACGCGACATTCTCGCCAGGAACGATGGCTATGCAGCCGAGAACCGCCGGCGCTTCGACGAGCAGGGGATTTTCGCGCTCAATCTGGTGTCCAGCCCTGGCTCGGGAAAGACCAGCCTGCTCTGCCGTACCATCGAAGCACTCAAGGGGCAACTGTCGATCGCCGTCATCGAGGGCGATCAGCAGACCAGTCGCGACGCCGAACGGATCCGCGCCACCGGCGTTGCCGCGCTGCAGATCAATACCGGCAAGGGCTGCCATCTCGACGCGCATATGGTCGGCCATGCCTTGCACGAGCTGGCTCCGGCCGAAGACTCGCTGCTGTTGATCGAGAATGTCGGCAATCTCGTCTGTCCGGCCGCATTCGATCTCGGCGAAGCCTGCAAGGTGGTGATCCTGTCGGTCACCGAAGGCGAAGACAAACCGCTCAAATATCCGAACATGTTTCATGCGGCCTCCCTGATGCTGCTCAACAAGGTCGATCTGCTGCCCCATCTTTCCTTCGACAGCGATCTGGCGATCGCTTATGCCCGCCAGATCAATCCGGCCTTGCAGGTGATCCCCTTGTCGGCAACGACGGGGGAGGGCTGCGAGCAGTGGCTGGCCTGGCTACGGGCCGGCTGCAGCGCACGCCGGGAGCAGAAGCGGGTGACGATGGCGTCGCTGCGGCGCCGCATCGCCGAACTTGAAGCACGTCTGGCAGCGGGAGGCTGAGATGTCCGAGCCCATCGTTTGTCAGCACATCCGCGTCAGCGGTGTCGTTCAGGGTGTCGGTTTTCGTCCTTTCGTCTGGCGACTGGCTAGGGAACTGGGTCTTGCGGGCTGGGTACGCAATGATTCGCGCGGTGTCGAAATCGAGGTCCGCGGCGCCGCTGCCCAGGTGCGGCATCTCATCGAGCGTCTGGAACGGGACGCGCCACCGCTGGCCCGGGTCAGTTCGGTGACCGCCCGCGATACGGTATCGGCGCGCGTCGGCGAAGGCTTCGTGATCATCGACAGCCGCAGCGGCCGGGCCGCGACGATGATCGGACACGACACGGCGGTCTGCCGTGATTGTCTGTCCGAGATGTTCGATCCCGGCAACTCTCGCTGGCGTTATCCCTTTACCAATTGCACCAACTGCGGGCCACGCTACACCATCAGCCGCAGCTTGCCCTACGACCGCGTGCGCACCAGCCTCAAACCCTTTGTGATGTGTCACCGCTGTCAGTATGAATACCGCCGGCCCGAGGACCGGCGTTTTCATGCCGAGGCCAATTGCTGCCCAAAATGTGGCCCCCATCTTTTTCTGCTCGACGGCGAAGGACACCGCCTGCCCGACGACCCGATCACCACTGCCCTGGCCCTGCTGCGCCAGGGGAAGATCGTCGCCATCAAGGGCCTGGGAGGTTTCCATCTGGCCTGTGACGCCCGCAACGCGGTCGCCGTCGCCTTGCTGCGCGAGCGCAAGCAGCGCGACGAAAAACCCTTTGTGGTGATGCTGGCAAACGCCGCTTCGGCAGCTCGGCTGGTCCAGATCGGCATCGGCGAACCGGGCCTCATGGCGCTGCCGACACGCCCGGCGATTCTGCTCCGCAAACGCGGCAGTTGCGACGACGCGCTGCCCGGTGTCGCCCCTGGCCTGGCCTGGCTGGGCGTCATGCTGCCGTACACGCCGGTGCAGTTCCTGCTTTTCCACGAGGCTGCCAAACGCCCGGCAGGAATCGGCTGGCTGG
Source organism: Candidatus Accumulibacter cognatus (assembly GCF_000584975.1). Taxonomy (NCBI): domain Bacteria; kingdom Pseudomonadati; phylum Pseudomonadota; class Betaproteobacteria; genus Candidatus Accumulibacter; species Candidatus Accumulibacter cognatus. The sequence continues at coordinate 15,603 of NZ_JDST02000070.1, forward strand.
AACGTGCGCAGGATCTCGCGCTGGTCATGACCAGCGCCAACCCCGGTGGCGAACCCCTGGTGGTCGGCAACAGCGAGGCCCTGCTGCGTCTCTACGGGATCGCCGACGCCTTTCTGATGCACGACCGCGATATCGTCACGCGTTGCGACGACAGCGTCGCGCGGATCACCACTGGTGGCCTGCAGTTCATCCGTCGGGCGCGCGGCTACACGCCGCGCGCGATCAGGTTGCCGGTCTCCGGACCTTCGGTGCTGGCGGTCGGCGCCTGGTTCAAGAACACCATTTGTGTGACCCGTGGCGATGAAGCCTACGTTTCGCAACATGTCGGCGACCTCGACAATGCAGCCGTTTGCGATTTTCTCGAGGAAAGTGTCGAGCAGTTGCTGAAACTGCTGGGCGCCGAACCGGCGATCGTGGCGCACGACCTGCACCCGGATTTTCATTCGACGCGTTTTGCCGCCGACTTTGCCCAGCAGCGTCGCCTGCCGCTGTTGGGCATCCAGCACCATCATGCGCACGCGGCGGCAGTGCTCGCCGAACACGGCCTGCGGGGCGCACACCTGGCGCTTTCGCTCGACGGCGTCGGCCTCGGGACCGATGGCGCGGCCTGGGGGGGCGAATTGCTGCGTGTTGACGGCCCCCGCTTCGAGCGCCTCGGCCATCTTTCGCCACTTGCGCTGCCGGGTGGCGACCGCGCCGCCAACGAGCCGTGGCGAATGGCCGCGGCAGTGTTGCACCAACTCGGTCGCAACCGCGAAATCGGCGAACGTTTTGTCGGCCAGCAGGCCGCGCCGGCCGTTGCGCAGATGCTGTCGGGCGACATCCATTGTCCGCCGACGACGAGCATGGGCCGGATTTTCGATGCCGCTGCCGGTCTGCTGGGCATCCGGGCAGTGATGGCTTACGAAGGGCAGGCGGCGATGTTCATGGAAGGCCTGGCGCAGTGTTACGGCGACATTCTGCCGCTCGATCAGGGCTGGCGGATCGAACAGGGTCGCCTTGACCTGTTGCCGCTGCTGGCGGCCCTCGCGGATGAGAAGAATGCCGAGCGGGGCGCCGCGCTGTTCCATGCCACGCTGGCCGCCGCCATTGCCGACTGGGTGCGGGTCCTGGCGCCTGGCGAAAAGGCGGTGGTCGGCAGCGGCGGCTGTTTTCTCAACCAGGTGCTGGTGCGGGGCCTGCGCGCTCGCCTCGGTGCGCAAGGGATCAAACTTGTTGAGGCGCGCCAGGTGCCGCCCAACGATGGCGGACTGTCGGTCGGTCAGGCCTGGATCGCCCTGCAGCATCTGCTGGGCCATTAGAGGAGCGCTGAGCATGTGTCTTGCACTGCCTTGCCGGATCGTTGAATTGCGGTCGGATGAGCGGGCGCTGATCGAAGTGGCCGGAGTGGGCAAGGAGGTTTCGCTGGCACTCGTCGAAGACGTCGCGGTCGGTGATTACGTGATCGTGCATGTCGGCTACGCGCTGACCCGGCTCGACCCCGAAGAAGCCGAAAAAACCCTGGCGCTGTTTGCCGAACTGGGCGAATCGGTTATGCGGGAGGCTGGCGCTGCAGGTGGATTGATCCAGTAAATCAGTGACCTGCAATTCAGCCCGGGCTTGTCAGCCCCTCCTTTGAAATGGAGGCAAGGCCCTCGGGCCTTCTTGTGATCGGGGCGTGAATGGCTAATTCCTTGCGGAAGAACTTCTCATGGAGTCTTGTCGGCAACATCGTTTATGCGTTGTGTCAATGGATGATGCTAATCATTATCGCCCGTTTGGGAAATGCTCGGGACGTCGGCATTTATTCGCTTGCCCTGGCCATTTCTGCGCCGGTGATGCTTTTTTTGGGCATGAATTTGCGGGTGGCCATTGCCACCGATCAGAAACATCAATTCAATATTCAGGACTATTTAGCGTTGCGGGTCTGTTCCAGCACCGCTGCTGTGCTGATCATTTCATTTGCGTCCTTTTTCCTGTACAGGACCGAAAGCGATGTACTGATCGCCATCTTCATGGTTTCACTAATGAAATCGGTGGAGTCACTGAGTGATGTCTGTTACGGATTTTTCCAGAAGAACGAGCGCAATGACCTGATTTCCCAATCATTAATCCTGCGGGGGGTCAGTACGGTCTTGCTGCTGGTACCTGCTTATGTCTACCTCGGGTCTCTGACGGAATCGCTCGGAGTGGTCTTGTCGGTTTGGCTGACAATCCTGGTGGTTTTCGACGCACGTAAGCTGAGAAATATTTCGGCGACCGGAACCGGACATCGATTCCGTTTTTCGCAATGCGCTGGTTTGCTCAAGGTCGTTTATCCGCTGGGTTTCGTTGCACTTCTTGATTCATTGACACCGAACATCACCCGCTACGCAGTCGAGTATTTTTTTGGCCTCGAAAAATTGGGGTACTTCTCCGCCATTGCTTATCTGATGGTGGCCGGAGGAACCGTTGCCGGCGCCTTGGGAAATGCGGCAACTCCGCGGATGGCCCGACATTTTGCGAATAACGAATGGTCGGAATTTTGTCGGGTTGGTTTGACGTCGGTCCTGTTGGGTTCGGGTGTCGGAGTGTGTGGCCTGATGGTATCGGTTTTTTATGGCGAGCAATTGCTGGGCTTCATTTATGGCGAGCCATACATCGCGTATCAGCCGTGCTTCGTGATCGTCATGCTGGCCAGTATTTTATGGTACGCTGCCGGCCTGACAGGGTGCATGCTGAACGCTGCCCGTCGGTTCGGACACCAGTTGCTGGCAAACTGGCTGGCCATTTCAGCCGTTTGTATCGCCGTTGCCGGGTTGGGGCGCGAAGGCGGAATCAATGGCATCGCATGGGCGTTGGCGATAGGCATGGGAGCAAGATTGGCTGCGTCTCTGGGTTTGCTCTTCATGACGCTCCGGAAAGGCATGGGCTGAATGTCAATATCCTACCTGTTGCGGAGAAGCGGTATCTTCCTCGCGCTTGTCCGCCTGCCATTCCGGATCATGAAGAGGATCGGGAATAAAATAAACACCTGGTGGTGGAAGCTGCATGTGTTGCGCCTGGGCCGCAATTCCCTTGTCGAGATGGGAGTTTCGATAGAGAACCCAAGGCAGGTCGCTGTCGGTGAGAATTGTCTGATCTGCCGTGACGCCACCCTTGTCTCGGAGACCATTGACGGAAATCTTTGCCTTGAGGATCGGGTGCAGATCAATCGAGGGGTCAAAATCGATCATACCGGTGGCGTGTTGATCAGGGAACACTCGTTGATCTCGGAAGGCGCGACCATTTACTCGCACACCCACGGAACAGACCCGCACTCCATTCCAAAAGGCATCCCTAAAACAATCGGCCCCAAGGTGTGGATCGGCGCGCACGCCCTCATCATGGAAAACTGCAGCAGCATTGGCGAGGGGAGCGTCGTTGCCGCTGCTTCCGTGGTGACAAAATCCATTGATCCACATGTCGTGGTGGCTGGCAATCCCGCACGGGTGATTCGCAGGCTTGGCAATGATTGAGAGGTTTCTCGCGATCATGGTCATGACCGGATTCCTGCTGATCCCCTGGGCAATCGAGCGTGGCCAGGGGATTTTTGCTCCGCTGCGAACCTATTCGATACTGAGCTTCGTGACGACGGTTCCGTATCTGCTGCTGCTCTCCTTCGACCCTTCGGTCATGTATCCGCCAGTTGCCCAGCATATTCGCTACAACGAGTTCAATGATTTGTTCCTGAAATATACCTTTGTTCAAGGGGTCGCGTATCTGTGCGTTTTCGCGGGATATCTGACTGCCGGACGGCTGTCGTTTGGCTGGGTGTCGTCCGCCGGTATGCCCAGGGTGTCAGCCCTGTCGGAGGGCACGGTCCTGAGGGCTGCCGTGATCGCTCTTCTGCTTGGCATGGCCCTGTGGATCGTGCAGGTGCAGCTTGTTGGCGGGTTGGAGTTTTTGCTTCTGAACCTGGGCGACCGCACCAGTCTCACCGCCGGCCTCGGCTATTTATCGACCGCGGCCAACGCCATGCTCGCCTTCAGCGTACTTTTGATGGCCTATTCATTTCAGTACGGCAATGGTATCGGGAAGAAAATCTGTTTGGCACTATTTTTTGTCATTGCGGCGATCAGTTATACTGTTTTCGGAGGCAGGAAGCATCTTCTGCATCTGCTGCTGATGCTGTTGTTGACCTGGCACTATAGCATCAGGAAAATATATTCGGTCAAACCCTCTCATATTGCATTGGGTTTTTTCGTGGCATTTTATTTCGTCAGCGTTCTGCTGCTCAGACAGGGCGATGCTCTCGAGTATTATATGAATCGCCCAGGTGAGCTTTTGGCGGATGTGCTGGACAACGTCAACATCTTTGTGATCCAGTTGAGTTATGTCGATACCTATATGTTCATCATCAAGCATTTCGATCAGAATGACTACTGGTGGGGGCGCTCGTATATCGATCTACTGTATGCTCCGATACCAAGTACCCTCTTTCCCGATAAGCCACCAGTCGATGATGGCGTTTATATCCGGAGCTTGATGGAGGGATGGAACGTGATCCCGCCAACGCCGTTCTGGAAAATGTACCCTTCCTCCACACCACCGGAAACCATCGGTATTGGCTACGCGAGTGCCGGGTTATTGGGTGTGGTGATCGGCATGTTCATCCTGGGAATGATCATCCGTTCCTCATATTCGTTCATGATGTCGAGAAGAACCTTTTTCAGCCTTTATGTTTTCTTGATGGTCCTTCTCAATTTCCAGTTGACGAATCTGCGACTCGCCCAGTTTCTGACCAGTTTCCTGATCGCCTGGATGTTTTGCGGGGTCATGCTGCGCTACCGGAGGAGTGGAAGATTCGCCCGCTTGGTGTAAGGCCTGTGCAATCCTTTCGCTTCGATCCATGAACGGAAACGACATTTGCAATATGAAACGCAGGATTCTTGTCTTCAGTGATTATTATCTTCCCGGCTACAAGGCGGGAGGTCCGATCAAGAGCATTGCCAGCATCGTCGAAATGCTGGGGGATGATTTTTCGTTTTACGTGGTGACCTCGGCCAAGGATTTGGGTGAGTTGCAGCGATACGAAGGAATAAAACTTGGAGAATGGGTGAAGGTTGGCAAGGGTCATGTGTTTTATACCGACTCGGGCCTGCCGCCATGGAACGACCTGATGAAGTTGCTTTCCGGAAACTGGTCGTGTGTGTACCTCAACAGTTTTTTCTCCAGTCACACGATCAAGGTTCTGCTGGCACTGGGAATGCTTCGGAACAAGACTCCGGTGCTGCTCGCTCCGCGTGGCGAATTCTCGCCCGGAGCATTGAACCTGAAACGAAGGAAGAAGCAGTGCTACCTGGCAGTCGCAAGATTGATGGGGTACTACGATCGGGTCTGCTGGCACGCCTCAACGCCGCGTGAGCAATCGGAGATTTCGGCGTATTTTCCGTTGCCTCCGGATAGCAGGCGTGGGCCGGGTCGGTTTTTCGTGGCCGGGAATCTTTCAACGAACCCAGGGGGGGTCGCCAATCCCCTGCCGGAGAAACAGTCCGGTCAATTGCGGGTGGCCTTCCTGTCGAGAGTGGCGCGCAAGAAGAACCTGCACTACGCGCTCAAGGTTCTCTCGGAGGCTTCCGGAAGCATCGCCTTCGATATCTGGGGGCCGCTCGAAGACCAGGCCTATTGGCATGAATGCCAGGCGATCATCGAGACCGCACCGACGACTTTGCAGGTCATCCAGAAGGGGCCCATCGAGTCGAAGGATGTCGTCACCATGCTGGGCAAATACCACCTCTTTCTGTTTCCGACGCTGGGCGAGAACTTCGGGCACGTCATTCTTGAAGCCATGGCGGCCGGTTGCGCGATCCTGATCAGCGATGCCACCCCCTGGCGAGGCTTGCAGGAAAAGGGGTACGGCTGGGAGATCCCGCTTTCTCGGCCAGAATCCTTTGTCGCCGCCCTGAACGAAGCCGTAAGCTGGGACGCGGCAAGATTCGCGGAAGTGTCAGCGGCGGCTCGAACTGCCGCCGCTGCATACCTGGAACACGCTGGAAACGTCGATGCGAATCGAAGCATGTTCGCCGCCATGGTGAATTTTTCTTCAAATGCTGCGTAGCTCATTGACCGACCTGCGCCCGTTCTTGCCGACCCCGCTGGCCATCGGCCTCGCTGACTGGCCGGCCCGGCGCAAGGTCGACGCGATCATTGCGCAGGGCCGCGAAGCCTGCGCTGAGCGCGAGCATTTCCTCAACCCTGACTTCCAGAAGGAGCCTGACATGGCCGATTCTCTCAAGAACCGCGTGGGCCGCGTGATCGCTGGCGGACAAGCACTCATCGACCGCATCGAGAATCAAGCGCTCGCCGCGACCATGCAGCAATCGATTCGCGAGGCTGATGCGGTGATCGACGACGTTCGCCATGAACTGGGTCTGGTCAGCGCCAACCGCCCTCTCGCGCAGCAACCGCATGCGAACCTGGATGCGCCGTATGAGAAACTGCGTCATCGCAGGCCGGGTAGACCGTCATGAGCTATCTCGTCATCGGACTGATCGTTTTCCTCGGTGCTCATTCGCTACGCATCGTCGCCGGCGACTGGCGCGATGCTCAACTCGCCCGGCTCGGCGAAATGCGCTGGAAAGGCGTTTTCTCGCTCGCCTCGGCGCTCGGGTTGGCGCTGACCATCTGGGGTTATGGCCTGGCACACGTGGATTCCCCGGTCCTCTGGCTGGCGCCGCGGGGGATTCGCCACCTGGCCGCCCTGTTGACCCTGCCGGCGTTCATTCTGCTGGTCGCCGCCTTCGTGCCCGGCAGCCACCTGCAGGCAAAGGTCGGCCATCCGATGGTCGCTGGTGTCAAGCTCTGGGCATTGGCACATCTGCTGGCCAACGGCAGCCTGGCCGACGCGACCCTGTTCGGCGCCTTTCTCGTCTGGGCCGTGGCGAGTTTCGTCTCCTTGCGCCGCCGCGACCGGATTGCCGGACGGACCTACCCGGTGCGTGGCTGGGCCAGCGATGCGCTGGTGTTCGGCATTGGCCTCGTCGGCTGGCTGGGCTTTGCCTTCTACGGCCATGCCTGGCTGATCGGCGTAAAGCCTTTCGGCTGACGGAGGCTCACCCTGGTGGGTTTGATCCGCGCGCTCGCCGGTGCTGGTGCTGGTGTCCTATGCCTCCTGCTATTCAGCGTCGCTGGCCTGGCGGAGGAACTGCCTCGCGGCGAGGATTCCGGTGGTCCGCTGACCGACCCGAGCCATTGGCCGAAGTGGCTGCCCGAGAGCTCCGACGCCGGTGACCTCAGCCTGCCGGCAATCGCCCCCTTGCCGCCGCTGACGATGGCGGCCGGTGATCCGATCCGACAGCGTTTCACGGATCAGGCGCTCGTCCAGACGTGGGCAAGCGGGCCAGCGTCGCTGCCCTGGAACCGTCTTGCCCTCGAACTGATCGTCAAATATCAGCAGAACCCGCTGCGCGCGGCGCGCATGCTCGCGCACCTGCACGCGGCGGCCCATGATGCCATCGTCTATCCGGCGATTCTCTGCACCGCCTGGGCGGCGGAGAGGATCGGGATATTCTGGTAGCTGCCCAGGGTCAAGAGATCGGCATCGCCCGACACGATCCAACCGGTACCCGCCGCGAGGGCTGCGGCGATGACCTGATCGTCGTCGGCATCGTCGGGCACCACGCGGGGGACATGTTCCGGTTCGACGACTTCCATCGCCTCGACGTAATCGGCCAGAACCTCGCGCACCATCCTGCCGATGATCGCCAGCCGCTTGGTCGCCGAGGGCCGCGTGAGCACGTCGGCCAATTCATCGAGCAGGGCCGGGCTGGTGAAAAGCCTGGCCTCGCCGCGGCTTCGGATCGCATCGAGCAACTGCTAAGGCGTGCCGCGCCACAACAGCGCCGACAGCACCACGTTGGTATCAAGAACGATCCGCACCCGAACCCTTCGCCTGTTGCCGCGCCCGGCGTTCCGCGCGTGCGGCCTTCACTTCGGCCGCGATTTCCTCTTCCGTCATCGGCACCACGCCGGCCGCTTCCAGCGCTGGCGCAATCGCCAGCAGCCGATCCAGTGCCGTGCGCTTCCTCGCCTTCCCGGCGAGGAATTCCACGAAGTCCTCCACCTCCGCCACCTGCTGCGGCGAAAGCGTCCTCAGCTTCGAGATCAAAGCCTGTTCCACAGTCGCATTCATCGTCGAACCCCGGTTGCCGTCAGCGCGCCAGCGCCTGCAGGTGTTTCTTGGTCAGGAAGGCATCGAGCAGCTTCTTGATCACATTCTTGTCGTCGTCGGGCAGTTGCTCCACCTCCTGGAACTGCTTGAGCAATTCCCGATCCTCGAAGCGCGCCTTGGCCGCTTCGTCGGCGGCGCCATCGAGTAGATAGTCGCTGGTCACACCCAGGGCGTCGGCCAAGCGTTTCAAGGTATCGCCCGACGGGCGCGAGGTGCCGCGCTCGAAGCGGCCGATGTGGGTGTAATGCAGCCCGGCCAGTTAGCCCAGGTCGGTCTGCGACAGGTTCTTCTGCTTGCGCAGCTCCTTGAGCCGCTGCGCGAAGCCGTCCAGTTTCTCGGTCATATCCAGCATCTCCGTCATGTGGAGGGATTCGAATGTGACCATGTTGCCGAATTTGTAAGGAGAAATCAACGCTTTCATGCTCGAATATGGGCTATTGGCGCTTGATATGGTAAAGCACGTTCGCTAGATTCTCAAGCATATTTGCTTGATTGAAAGGTCAAATAGGGGTCAGACCACGTTTTCTTGACCGATCCACGGTGCCCGCCACCACCCTCGTAACAGTTCGATGGCTTGCCCCGTGCAGAAGGGGGTCAGGTCTTGTTTTTTGCCAACCACAAGATCTGACAAGATCTGCGGCCACACCTTTTTTAGCACAGAGAATTGGGACGGACCACGATTCTTTACCGGAGCGCTGGCCCAATGCGGCGGCGGGGTCAAGTCTTGTTTCTGAACTAATTCTCCGGTAGCGCATTCCTGCGCATGTCGGAAATAGGGGTCACGGAAATAGGGGTCGGACTCGCATTTCTACGAAAAGTAGCGAAAAACCCGCCGCTGCAGTAGCAGCAAATCCGGGGTCTTTCCCTTTGCCTTACGCAGGTGCGTGAGCAGAATCAGGTTTTCTTTTGCCGGTTCGGTGATTTCTCAACCCGCGATTTCCAGCCGTCTTTCAATCCGGTCAATTCGCGCCTTGATCTGATCGATACTTGACTGTTGCCGGATGATTTCCTCGTAGTTGTGCGAGCTATCGCGTCGGCCAGCGGCAGTGCTCGCTTCCAGGCTAGTAAGCCGGGCGGCGACCTCCCGCAACTCGCTTTCGATGCGGTCCTGTCCACCCCGCAAGGCGCGCAAGTGCTCAAGATCCAGATTGTCGACGTTGTCGCTCATAGTGAAGCCTCCTTGGAAAGGATAGAAGGAACAAAGGAGAATGAACAAAGGGGCCAGACCCCTTAGAGGAAAACAAATAGCATTCAAATAGTGGGCACTGAGTGTAAACGTTAACCCCGGATGGGGGGAAATAGGGGTCAGACCACGTTTTCTTGACCGATCCACGGTACCCGCCGCCACCCTCGTAACAGTTCGATGGCTTGCCCCGTGTCCTTTCGGCACTGGAGATACGAAGACCAATCGCTTTCTCCTCAAGCCTGAATGCTCAACCTTGCTCGAACAGAGACTTGGGCAGGCCTGACTGGCGGATGATGGATTGAAGCGTCCCGATGCGGATTTCGTCGTGCAGCGGGACGGGACCGTTACGGTGGTGCCTGCTGTCCGCTTCTGCATGACCGCGTGGCTGCCACGCTGCCTGACCACTTCGAAACCGTGGTCGCCGAGCAGCCGACACAAGTCACTTCCGGAGAAGACGCGAAGCCTAACCAACCGCGACCTCAAGCCGGGTGACGAACACCTCATCATGGAGGCGGGTGGCGATCTCGGAGGAATCGGCCGTCTCGAAAAACAGCTCTATCGCCTCCTGCAGATTGTCGCGTGCCTTTTCGATCGTGGCCCCTTGACTGGCGATGTCCAGTTCCGGGCAGATGGAGACGTACTCGGCCCTCTCACGTTCGATGATTGCCGTCAACTGCATTGTACCTGCCATGGCCGCGACCTCCAGAAATGAACGCCGGATAGTCTAGCACCTCGTGTTGCACACACACACTGCCCAGAACAATTTGCCCCGTACGGATGGGGTCACCCATTAGCCCCATATCCTTGTCTGTCGGGGTCTGGTCTTCGCCAACCACAAGAGCGGCGTCGCCCATTAGCCGGCCTTGGTCAATAGGGCGAACCCATTTCTCTTGCCAGCCCCTGGTCCAGCAGCAGCCGGATCAAGCCAGCTCCAAAGCGATCACCCGGTCATCGAGGTTCTGCGCGGCGAACTCCAGCGCCTGACGGACGTCTTCCGGTTCGAGTTCGGGATATTCGGCAAACAGGTCGTCCCGATTTGGGTATAGCGCTACGGCTTCCACTACCCGCCTGACCGTGAGCCGCATGCCGCGCACCGTCGGCTGGCCACCCAACATCGCGGGATCCCTGGTGATGCGATCGAACGTCTTCATGTCAGCCTCCTGTGACCAGGCCAATCCACCCGATTGACGATATGCATAATGCCTCGATGGACATCGAATTCGACCCATCCAAGGCCAGGTCCAACCTGGCCAGGCCCAGGTCAGCTTCGCCCATGCCGAACAGGCCCTCCGTGACCCGATGGCTATCACCATCGAGGATCCTGACGCAGAGGGAGAACAGCGCTTCGTCACGCTGGGCAAGGACGCACTCGGACGGGTCATGGTCGTCGTCCATTTACCGCGCGAGAGCCGAATCCGGTTGATCTCTGCGCGCAAGGCCAGCAAAGGGGAAGCGGAGCAATACCATGCGTAAGGAATACGATTTCAGCAATGGCAAGCGGGGGGGGCCGTCATCTCATCCACGGGGAAGACCCGCATCACGATCATGCTTGACGACGAAGTCATCGAGTTTTTTCGAGCACGGGCAGAGGCGCTAGGGGCGGGATACCAAACCCTGATCAACACGGCATTGCGCGCGGTAGTTGCCGATGCGGCGAGCCAAGACGCCGAGGACAAGCCCATTACCGTGGCGACGCTGCGCAAAGTGCTGCGCGAGGAACTGCACACCGCCTAACTGCGCAGGCGTACAACGCCACCATGCCAGCGAGAGGCGGCCCCGCTCTTCTCGTCATCCACTGGCGACGCCATCAAGACCCAACCCCAGTATGGCCGCATCGCGTGTCAGCAAAGTCAATCGCTCATCCTGTGCCTGGGCGATGAGAAGGCGATCAAATGGGTCGGCGTGTGCGCAAGCGAGAATGCGCACGGCTTCGATGTGGCGCGGCAGGATCGGCAGCAGGAGAAAACCCTGTGCTTCGAGTGCTTCCGTGATCGAGCCCGGTGGCAGTGGGAGTTTGCCTTTGGCATTTTTCAGGGCCATTTCCCAGACGCTGGCGACGCTGACAACGATCTCCGACTGTTCGAGGACGCTTTGCGTCGTTTGCCCCACGCGCGCGTCTGCTGTCATCCACCAGTAGATCAGGTGGGTGTCGAGCAGGTAGCGCTTCATGGTGATTGGTCACTGGTGAGTGCGTCGGCAATGGCTGCATTGGTCTCCGGCGTGTCCCAATCCGCTTCGGCTCTTGGCAAACCGGCCCAGGCACCGGGCCGGCGTGCGCGTTGCTGCGCGCCGACCTTGACCAGCCTGACGACGGGAACGCCTTTGTTGGCGATGATCACATCCTCGCCCGCCAGCGCGGCCTGCACCAGTTTGGACAGTTGGCTCTTGGCTTCGAGCATGTTGTATTGCATTTTTGGCTCCTTGTTCAACTCCGCCTGTGTGAAGTGCAGTTTAGCTCGTCCTGGCTAAGTTGGCCAACAACCCTGCTGCGGCATCACTCGGGAACACCCATTAGCCGGCCAGTGTCAAGCGAGTAAACGAATCCATGAACGAATCCATGGCGGCGCCAGCCGCCGGTTTTGACACTCTACGTCTGCTTGCAGTCGCTGATCACGCCCGTTTCTTCAAATCATGGCTGCGACGAATCGCGCCAGACACCCATCAGGATCAAGCGAACGGCGCTGAATGTGCCTATCGCCCTAGCGGCTTCGCCACAAAACCAAGCGCCACACCGGTCACCTGACCACAACCGGCAGGGCTCCACTTATCAAAGCAGATTTTCTGTCGAGACAAACCGGGCCACCTCTTTTGCAGAGCGGATCTTTGGCAAGCGGTATGCGGACAAGGGCGATATCGAGGTGCTTGAAGCCTGTCTGCAACTGCTGCATGCTCGACTGCCCGATCGTCCGCGCCTGGACCGACGCCCGCGCTACATGCATCTACGGCGGCGATGCGCCGGGGAGATCGGGCGCGCGGTGCTCGCATGGCGGGGCAATGGACCGATAACCAGCATGACCGCTGGCAGCACGCGGGATAGAATCGCGTCGCGGCGCCTACGAAGGCGATTGACGACCACGCCGCGCTTGCAGAGGAGGCTTGATGAACCTGAACATTCCCCGGTCACCCGATCCAGATACTGTTGGCGGCGCGGCGCGTCGGCTGTGGCTGAAGCAGGCCGGTGCGCTAGCAGGCGTCTCGATGTTGCCGCTGTCGCTGGCGCGTGCGGCGACACCATCGATGTTGAACGCGCTACCGCGGTTGGCGTTGGTCATTGGCAACACGAAGTACGTTCAAGCGCCGCTGAAGAATCCCGCCAACGACGCCAAAGCGATTGCCGATGAGCTGCAGCGGACCGGCTTCAAGGTCAGCTTGCAGCTCGACGCTGGTCGGGGGCAGATGGTCGAGGCGATCGGCGCGTTCAGCACCGAGCTGGCAAAAAGCAGGGGCGTCGGCATCTTCTACTACGCCGGCCACGGTGCGCAGCTCGCGTGGCGAAACTACCTGATTCCCGTCGACGCCGTGATCGAGAAGCTCGAAGACATGCAGACGAAGACCATTGAGCTGAATTCCCTGCTCGTGGGAATGACTCGGGCGAAGAACCCGATGAACATCATCATGCTCGACGCCTGTCGCGATAACCCGTTCGGCACCCGGCTGCCGATCGAGCACAAGGGCCTCAGCCAGTTTGATGCACCGCCAGGCTCGTTGCTGGCTTATGCAACTGCCCCCGGCAACACCGCTGGCGACGGCGAAGGCAACAACGGGTTGTATACCGAGAACCTGCTACGCGAGATGAAGGTGCCGGAGGCGAAGATCGAAGACGTGCTCAAGCGCGTGCGCCTGGCTGTCCGGCGCCAGTCGGCAGGGCAGCAGATTCCGTGGGAGAGCACATCGCTCGAGGACGATTTCTATTTTTTGCCGCCGCAGCACATCAGGGATCTCTCCGAAATCGAACTGGAGAGAATCTTCGACGAAGAACTCGCAATCTGGGAAGCGATCAAGGAGTCTACAGATCCGGTGCCATTCGAGGATTATCTGCGCAAGTATCCGAGCGGGAAGTTTTCAGAACTGGCGCAGTTCAGGCTCGACCAGGTGCTGAAGGCAAGGGGCGAGAAAGCGATCACGATCAAGGTGGCGAAGGATAACCCGTTCAGCAAGGGAAGTGCGCGTGTCGACACGCGCTTCAAGGTCGGCGAGAGTTGGAGTTACCGCGAGATCGACCTTTTCACGAAGCTCGAACTGCGCACCTTCACCAACCGAGTGAGCGAAATTACCGATACCGAGGTGCGTTTCAATGGTGGCGTATTGGTGACCGACCTGTTCGGCAACTTCATCAAGCGGCCGCCGGGGTGGCAATATACGGGCGCACAGTTTTTCATTCAGGAATACGCAGTCGGCAAACGTTGGTCGACGCGCTTTCGTGCCGTGACGCCCCATGGATTCAGCAGCGACATGGAGTTTGACTTCAGGGTCGTCGGTCGCGAGCAGATCACGGTGCCGGCGGGCACGTTCGAAGCCTTCCGGGTCGAGGGCAACGGCTGGGGCCGTGCGCCCAGAGGCACGGTCAAGCTGCAGACGGTTTATTGGATCTCGGCGGACGTCAAGCGCGTGCTCGCTTCCGAAACGAAGCGGAGCCACACGAACGGCAAGGTATACTGAAATAGGTAAC
>NZ_JDST02000071.1:0-30949 GCF_000584975.1 Candidatus Accumulibacter cognatus
TCGAATTCTACAGCCCATTACACCAGACAGTTAAAGGCGTTTGTTACCTATTTCAGTATACCTGGATCGTCTGGCAGTAAAATACGGCAAGCGGCGCCCCGATTATCTGCGGCTGTTGCGCAATCGCGGCGCGCTTTCCATTACCGAATTGCGGCAGGGCAGGGTCTCCGGAGGAAGGTACACGCCAGGTCAACAAACGCGCAGGCATGTCGCCCCCCGTGTTTGCGAGCCAGTACCCGCTGATTCCCTGGCCAAACAGGTGCACTGAATCAGACAACCTGGTTCTGCGGTTCACCGCGGTTGAAGGCTTCGAGATTTGCCGTCAATTGGTCGGCTAGCGCCTGCATCGCTGGTCGACTGGCCCAGGCTACATGCGGGGTCAGCAGGAAATTGGGTAGCGCGAGCAGTTGCGGCGCCAGCAGAACATTGCCGGTGCTCGGCGGCTCGACGCTCAGCACATCGAAACCGGCACCGGCGATCCAGCCCTGCTGCAGCGCTCGGGCTAGCGCCGCTTCATCGACCAGGCCACCGCGCGCCGTGTTGATCAGCAGTGCTGAAGGCCGCATGGCCCGCAATTCGGGTTCACCCAGCAGGTTCTTCGTCTCGGGGGTCAGCGGGCAATGCAGCGAGACCACGTCGGCTTCGTGCAAGGCCTGGTCGAAAGGGGTATAGCCGGGGCGCACGCTTGGCGCGCCCTTGCGCTCGCAGCGCAGCACGCGCATGCCGAACGCCTCGGCGAGCCTGATGACGCCTCCGCCAAGATTGCCGCTGCCAATGACCGCCAGTTTGGCACCGTGCAGGTCGCGAATCGGATAATCGATGCAACAGAACTGCCTGGAACGTTGCCAATTGCCGGCGGCCACCGCTTGTCGATAGGCAACGACATTGCGCGACAACGCCAGCAATAGCGCGAAGACATGCTCGGGTACGGTATGCACGGCGTAGCCGCGGATGTTCGAAACGACGATGCCGTGGGCGCGGCAAGCATCGAGGTCGATGTTGTTGGTGCCGGTCGCCGCGACCGCGACCATCTGCAACGCGGGCAGTCCGGCAATCAGTTCAGCCCTGATCGACAGCTTGTTGACGATTGCAATCGTCGCCCCGGCGAGCCGCCCAGCGACCTGCAGTTGCAGTGTGGTCGCATGTTCGACCCAGTGATGTGGAAAATCCGGCCGGCGCAGGTCGGCGATGATCGACTCTCCTTCGAGATGGACAATTCGGTGCATGGTTCAATATGGAAGTTGCGTCAGCGACTCACTATTTTCCTCTCTCCCCTGGCGAGGGAAGGGTCGGGGAAAGGGGTCGTGACTGTAAAGATCGGGGGCTGGTAAAGTCGTGACCGTTAGTCCACAAAAGGCTTGCCGTGGCGACTGGCGATGGCCGCCACCTTGCTGCCCAGGGCGGGATCACCGGTAAACAGCAGCAGGCCCACCGCGGAGGCGGTACACAGGCCCTCGATCGCTGCCAGGTCACCGTGCAGGATGTTCACCACACCGCCAGGAAATCCGTTGCGCGCCGTCAGTTCGGCCAGCGCAAACGCCGCTGATGGGGCCTTCGGACTGGGTTTGACGACCACTGTCGCCCCCGCCAGCAACGCTTGAACGGCAAGCCGCAGGGGTCCGAGCAAGGGCGCCTGGTCATCGCAGACTACTGCCACGACGCCGCTCCCGCCAGTCGCTACGCTGCCGGTGGCCGCCGCCTTCAGCACGCGTAGCGCTTGTTCGACCTCGGCCGACGCCGACGCGGCGTTTTTGCCGGTTTCCTCTGCGATCAAGTTGGCGAAGTGTTCTGCGTATGCTGCCAGCGCCACCGCCAGCGCTGCCAGCAGCATTGCCCGTGCCGCGATCGTCAGCGCCGCCCAGGCGGGCAATGCGGCCTGGGCCGAGGCAACGGCGGTCAGCGCCTGATCCGTGCCGCACAGCGGAGTACGGCGCTTGATCTGGCCGGTGCACCGATCACGGACATCGAAAAAGGTCGGCGTCATCGTCAGATAGGCGTGGCCGTTGATCCACAGCGGTATGGCCAGAATTTCGTCATTTTCGGTCATGGGGTGCCTTGGTATTGCGGAAAGATTAAGAAAACGGTCACAAGTGACCTGCCAGGGGACATCATAACTGGTCACGAGCGGTAGCGCGTCAAACGCGTGTCAGGCGCAACCGCCCAGCGGCTGTCGCAGGCGATCGCTTGCCGATGGCGATGCGGCGTATCAGACGGGTATCCAGGCTTCCGGAGAGCTCACTTGCCCTCAGTTTTCGGGTTAACCTCATATCTAGAGCCATCACTCCTCTGGTTTAGTCGATCAACGTTTCGACAGCGTCGTCGTACCGAAGCGAAGCTGTAGCGATCGCTACTCGTATTTACAGCAGTTTACTGATTTGAACTTTATTTCGCGGATCAATGCTTTCGCTATAATCGACGGGCAGTTCGTTTACAAAAACCTATAGGAGACAAATTGTGGAAAGACGTTCCTTTTTGAAGAATGCGGGTGCTGGCCTTGCGGTCGGTACGATGGCCATGCCGGCGATTGCCCAGAACGCTCCGACGATCAAGTGGCGCCTGGCTTCGAGCTTCCCGAAGAGCCTCGACACCATCTACGGAGGCGCCGAGCACATGGCCAAACGAGTTGCCGAAGCGACTGGCGGCAAGTTCCAGATTCAGGTTTTTGCCGGCGGCGAAATCGTTCCCGGGCCGGCGGTGTTCGATGCCGTCAAGGACGGTACCGTTGAAATGGGGCATACGGTCTCCTACTATTTTTATGGCAAGGATCCCACCTATGCGCTCGAGACGGCCGTTCCCTTCGGAATGACCAATCGCCAGATGGACGCCTGGATGCGTTACGGCAATGGCAGCAAATTGCTCGGCGAAGTGTTTGCCAAGTCGAACATCATGACCATCCCTTGTGGCAACACCACGACCCAGATGGGTGGCTGGTATCGCAAGGAAATCAAGACGGCGGCCGACCTCAAGGGGCTGAAGATCCGCATCGGTGGCTTCGCCGGTGCCGTGCTCAGCAAGCTGGGCGCCGTGCCACAGCAGATCCCAGGTGGCGACATCTATCCGGCGCTCGAAAAGGGAACCATCGACGCGGCCGAATGGATCGGCCCTTACGATGACCAAAAGCTTGGATTCAACAAAGTGGCCAAGTTCTATTACTACCCCGGCTGGTGGGAGGGCGGCCCGCAGGTGTCGGCCTATGTCAGCCTCAAGAAGTGGGCTGAACTGCCGAAGGAATACCAGGCGATTCTGCAAATCGCCTGTGCCGACGCGCACGTCGACATGGTCGCCAAGTACGACTCGAAGAACCCGACGGCGCTCAAGCAACTCGTCGGCTCGGGAACACAGTTGAAACAGTTCCCGAAAGAAGTCATGGACGCCTGCTACAAGGCGGCGATGGATCTGTACGCTGAAACCTCGGCATCGAATGCCCAGTTCAAGAAGGTCTACGACGACTACAAAAAGTTCATGGACGACCAGAACCTCTGGCACCGCATCGCCGAAGGCTCGTACGCCAGCTACATGTACAGCAAGCGCTAGGCAGGCGTATCGAGTGAAGCTGGCTGGCGGCAAGGCAGTCACTGCCGCCAGCCGCTAGACTGCGCAAGAAAAGGAACGAAGACCAAGGCCTCCGTTCCTTTTTTCATGGCCATCAGCCATGAGGTTGCCCGACGATCTCCGACCGTCGGGCAGTCACCGAGAGGCGGCAGGGGTTACTTCGCCTGATCCTGCTTCATCGCATCGAGCACGGCCTTGCTGGCCGCATCTTCCGGAGCCGCAGGGGAAGAAGCCTCTTTCGGGCTCTCGAAACCCTGGGGGGTGGAGGGGGCGCCGTAATCGGAAGTCGGCATCTCGATCTGTACCGAATCGAGATCGACTTTGGCGTCCTGGTCGAGGCCGAAGGTCACGAGTTGCGGAAAGATAATGAGGACCCCGACCATGATGATCTGGAGACAGACGAAGGGGATTGCTCCCCAGTAGATGTCGGTGGTCTTGACCGACGCCGGTGCCACCGAGCGCAGGTAGAAGAGCGCAAAACCGAAAGGCGGGTGCATGAACGAAGTCTGCATGTTGACCGCCAGCAGAACGCCAAACCAGATCAGGTCGATGCCGAGCGCCTGCGCAACCGGGCCCAGCAGCGGCACGACGATGAACGACAACTCGAAGAAGTCGAGGAAGAAGGCAAGCAGGAATACCAGGACATTGACGACGATCAGGAAACCGATTTCGCCACCCGGCAGGCCAGTGAGCAGGTGCTCGACCCATTTGTGGCCATCGACTCCATAGAAAGTCAGCGAGAAGACGCGTGCGCCCACCAGGATGAAGACCACGAAGGTGGTCAGCTTGGCGGTCGTGTCCATCGCCTGCCTGAGCAACTTCCACGACAGGCGCCGGCGTGCCAGCGCCATGATCAGGGCACCGGTTGCACCCATCGCACCGCCTTCGGTCGGCGTCGCGATGCCGAGAAAGATCGTGCCGAGTACCAGGAAGATCAGCAGCAGCGGCGGGACCAGTGTCGTCAGTACGCGCAGCAGCAGCTTGCCGCCGCGCAAGGTCCGCGCTTCGAGCGGCAGCGCCGGCGCCCAGCGCGGTCTGAAGATCGCCACCAGTACGACATAGCCGACATAGAAGGCGGTCAGGGTCATGCCCGGTAGAAAAGCGCCCTTGTACATGTCGCCTACCGACTTGCCCAGCTGGTCGGCCATGATGATCAGCACCAGCGAGGGGGGAATGATCTGCGCCAGTGTTCCGGAAGCGGCAATGACGCCGGATGCGAGTCTCTTGTCATAGCCGTAGCGCAGCATGATCGGCAGCGAGATCAGACCCATCGAAATCACCGAGGCCGCGACGACGCCGGTCGTTGCGGCGAGCAGCGCGCCGACGAAGATCACCGCGAGGGCCAGGCCGCCACGCAGCGGTCCAAAAAGCTGGCCGATGGTGTCGAGCAGGTCTTCGGCCATGCCTGATCTCTCCAGGATCAGTCCCATGAAGGTGAAGAACGGGATCGCCAGCAAGGTATCGTTGTTCATGATGCCGAAGATGCGATCCGGCAGCGCCTGGAATAGTTGTGGGCCGAGCAGACCGAGTTCGATGCCGACAAAGCCGAAGAAAATACCGTTTGCCGCCAGGGCAAAGGACACCGGAAAACCGATGAGCAGGAACAGGACCATCGAAGCGAAGATGATCGGCGCCATGTTGGCGATCAGGAATTCGGTCATCACAGTTCTCCCTTCTGGGCCTTGATAGCGAGCGCCAGTTCTTCTTCAGGAGTCGGTTGGTGCGACTTTGCGCTCGGGTCAGGGCACCTGCCCTGCAGGAAACCGATGCGTTTGATCAACTCGGAGATGCTCTGGATGACCAGCAGGAAGAAGCCGATCGGTACCAGCAGGCGCACTGGCCAGACTACCAGGCCGCCAGCGTTGCTCGACTGCTCGTTGTTGTGCAGCGCGAGCAGGAAGATCGGCCATGACAGGTACATCACGGCGATTGCCATCGGCAACAGGAAAAAGATGATGCCGAAAATGTCGATCCACGTCTGGCCTCTTTTCGACAGGCGGCCGGCAATCAGGTCAATGCGCACATGCTCGTTGCGCTTCAGTGTGTAGCCCGCGCCAAAGAGAAAGATCGCCGAAAACAGGTACCACTGGATCTCGAGAAAGGCGTTCGAACTGTAGTTGATAGTGTAACGCATGACCGCATTGCCGGCGGCGATCAGTGTAACGACCAGGACCAGCCAGATGATGGTCTTGCCGATGAGTTCGGTGAGCCCATCGATCAGGCTGGAAAGCTTGAGTAAACTGTTCACGGGATATTCCTCCTCCATTGACAAGCCAAAGATTCACTCCTCCTGGGCCCGATCGCTTGCGCTTTGCCTCATTGCCGGGCAATTCATCAGGCCATTTTGCAGGATGCGAACTTGCGTCCGCTCTATCAAAGCTGCAAAGGCGGTGATTATGGCACATCTTTGATTCAACTATGCGAGATCGATTGCGTACTGTGAAAATTTGTTTGACATGTAAAAAGTATATTTCAATCAGACAGATGACAGCCTAAAATAGGGTTCATTCGTACGCTGATGGTTACGGCGGGTGTGCGCAACGCATCCGCCACCGCACGATCATGGTGGGCGTATGGGCGCGCCATCGCGGGATTCGCAGAGCCGAAGGAGGTCGTCAGTCTCGCGATCAGCGGCTCGCCAACCCGCTGCACGGCGCAGGCCTTCCGGGTTGGGCAAAGACCTCCAGGTACATCTTGTCGTCGAGTTGGGGCCGCGCAGGCATTCGAGCGGAACCTCCCGAAGTGGCGTTGGAACTCTTTTCCTTCATTCGACAATGCCTACCTACCGCATTCCACCACCCGGAATTCCACCCTGCGGTCGATGGCGTCCTGGGCATCGTCGCTACCGGTGCCGATGATATTTTCCCGGAAACCCTTGCCGTAGGCCTTGGTCTTTTGCATGACCTGGGGGAAATCCTTTTGCATCAGCTTCTGAACCGCCAGGGCACGTTGCTGAGAGAGCTGATCGTTGTAGCGCTCATTGCCCGAGCGACTGCTGTGACCCACGATGTTCAGGCAGACTCCAGCTGTCGCCACCCGGCGGGCAATCTGGCGCAGCCATAGGGCATACTGGCTGCGCAGCGAAGAATCTGCGACGAAATCCGTGGTTTTGACGGTGAATAGGAAGCGGGTACTCAGATTGTTATTGACCAGGCCCACATCCACCAGATTGGCGAAGGCTTTTTCCGCCTCCTGGTTCTGGCCCAGCTTGCGATAGCTCTGGTACAGGGCAGAATAGGTCTTCATCGTCTTGCCGTCGGCCCGACTCTCGGCCAGTTGGTAGAGATCGAGAGCGTTGGCGAAATCGCCGGCATCGAAACGGACGTCGGCTTCCGATAGCACCGCGGCTGTGGGCAGGGTATCGAAATAGGACTTGTCCGCCAACTCCCCGGTGTTCGACAAGGTGGTGGCGATATAGCCCTCAACCCGCTTGTCCTTCAGGTACATGGGGCTTTCCTTATAGGAGGCAATGGGTTCGAAATTGAGTTTTTCCTTGGTCAGCCAGACTTCGGAATTGGCGATGATCATGCCGGTCTTCAAATCCACCACCGAGGACGACACCCTGTAATAGCCGGAACCGGAGGCCTTATCCAGACGGATGGTGCCATTGACCACGTATTGCGAAGTCCCCAAGTTTTTGACCGACATGTGTTCGATGGGGAATTCTGGGAAGGCGGACCGCACCTCACGCATCAACACCTGTTCGATCTGGCGACTGGTTTCATTGACTTCGGCCGTGTAGGCATCAATGAAAGGATCCACCACGAACGCCTTCTTGCCCATGCGGCCGACGAAATTCTGGCTGGCCCGTACCTGACCGAAGATGTCGGCGGCCAGGGCCTTGACGGCTGGCTCCAGCTCCATCGGGGTTTTGACTGTCGGCGACAGGGGCGCCGCGCAACCGGCCAGGAAGCCGAGTGAGGCCAGCAGACAGAGAACCCAGAAGCTCAGCGTGGGCAAGGTGCGTCTCCCTCATGAATGGCTACGTTCATCGGCAGTTCTGACGATAATGGCTCATTTGTACATCGGTCAGGGGTTCCACGCCCATGGACAAGCGGGCCTGAAGGTCGCTGCACGTGCAACCGGGACAAACACCACCACTGGGTCGTGGGCCAGCAGCGATGGGCGTTGGTAGGAGGGCGGCCGTGGCGGGCGGGCGTGACGGCGGCTGATAGGTATTGACGGCAACCGGCGCAGGCGTTGTCGGGGGCGTTGATTCGGGCTTGGATAAATCCTTGAGCCGCGCCTTGGCCAGGGCAGCGAAGCGGCCCTTGGGATATTGGATGAGGTAGGCCTGGTAGTCCGACGCGGAGCGGCTGTTCCTGACATTGTCCCAAAAGGTCAGTTCTATCGCCGCCGGGTCCGCCGCGCTGGTGCCTACTGGAATGGGCGTGGCGCTACAGCCGCCGAAACAGAAATCACCCTCGATGGCCCCCTCCATCCAGGGTTCCTGCTCCCCTGCGGAGTCGGACTTGACGCCCCCGATGACCCGTTTCAGGGCCTGCTCGATGGCCACGCCGGGTTTGTCCATCTGGTTCAGCAGATGTAGGGTATAGAGGCCGTTGCGTCCATTGCCATCGGAGGCCACGCTGCCAGGACGGGTAGCGAAGGAAAGCAGGGTACCCGAGGGGACATTCACCTTGGCCAGACCGCCGGCGGCGGAACGGAAACGCCGGGCGAAGGGATTGTTGCGGCAGGCATCGAGAAACATCAAATTGAGCCGGGTCTTGGCCTCTTCCATGGTCTCCAGCACCAGGCTGACAGACATGCTTTGGCTTGGCACGTCTTCCTCACCCGCGATATCTGCATCCACCACCGGCAGGTAATTCACGCCCTTTACCTGAAGACCGTGTCCGGCGTAAAAAAACAGGGCCACGGCACCGGGGGTGAGTTTGGATTTGAATTCCCGCAGAGTCGGGCCGATCTCCTTTGTGGTCAGGTTTTCCCGCTTGATGACGGTGAACCCCAGGCCGAGCAACTTGGCCGCCATGTCCCGGGCGTCGTTGACAGGATTGGTTAGGGGAGATTTTTTGTAGTTGCTGTTGCCGATGACCAGGGCCACCTGTACCATGCCATCCTCAGACGCCAAAGCGATCCGAGGTGCCAGAGGCAGTCCCAGTGACAACAAGGACGCGAGGTAGATAAGAAAAGCCGAGCTCCGCATTGCTCGAATGTCGAAGAGGCCACGGGCGGGCCGGGCCCAGAGAATATACGAAAGAAATGGGCTTGTTGCAAACCCCCACCCGATGCGGCTGTGATTGCTTGGCGCCAGCGCTTGGGAAGCGAGGTGGCAGACGGCCCTTTCTGGCATGATCGAGTGTCGAAAACCTGATCACGTCTGCCATGACGAACGATAGCACAACTTTCCGGAACTTGGCTCGCCGGGAGGTGGTGCAACACAAATTGATCCCGGAATTGGGAGATACCTCAGGGTCAGCCCGCGATTCCCTGACGAAATGCATTCTGCACCCGTTACATGGCTACATACCCGCGCAAGAAAATGACCGTAGCCCGCATGAATTCTGGGTTACGGCCGGATCAGAGGGGCAGGGCAGGGTTCGGGCTTAGCGCTCAACCCGTGCAGGCGGAGATGCAGTAGGTATCGCTTCCGCGGGTTGTCGTGTCGTGATGGGGAAGTGAGTAGATGCGCGGCGTCAGCCGCAACGTTGCGATTCATGATGAAAGGAGGTTGCACGTGCAAGCAAGCAAGAAAAGTGTCCAGGTCTCCGCGATGCTGGCGGCGGTTGCGCTGGCGGGTTGTCAGACCGGCGGGTCGGACACCTCCGAATCCAAAAGCGCGGCGCCGCTACTCTCCGGTTATACCTGCTGCAACATACGCCACGAGGCGGGCAGCGACTGGATCAACGAGTTGAACTATGTCGGCTGGCCGATGATTCCCCTGGGCACCCAAGCGTCGATAACTTCGTACGGACGCCAACGGGCTGCTGTCACCATCGGCGGCAAGCCCATGCGCATCGGTCAAGACTACACACGCGAACAACTGTCGCTAGAGCAGTACATGGCGCGCTGGATCGTCCCGCGAGATCCCAATATCAAACTGGCGACCTTCCCTGCCAACATCCAGGCCTCCATCAAGGCCGGCAAGGTAATGAAAGGAATGACGCGCGAGCAGGTGATCATGTCGGTCGGTTATCCGCTCACGCAGGAAAATCCCGTACTTGACGCACCGATGTGGCGCATGTGGATGTCGAGTTTCGGCGAGTATCAGTTGATGTGGGGCAGCGATGGTAAGGTAAAGGACATCATCGGCGATCCGCTTACCAAGAACATGATTGTGCAGCAGTGATTACGGTAGCTTGCCTGCATTCGGTACCGGTCCGTCGGCGCGGGGATGGCAACACAAATCGCAGGTATCTGAGCCGGTATCAAGGCCGGTTATCTGGAACCATAGCCACATAGAACACAAGGATAGTCGCGATATGCTGCTAATGATCGATAACTATGACTCATTCACCTATAACCTTGTCCAGTATTTTGGCGAGCTAGGGCAGCATGTCAGAGTCTTCCGTAACGATGCCATCTCGATTGCCGAGATCACGCGCCTCAATCCGGCCTTGCTGGTGATCTCCCCTGGCCCGTGCATGCCCGCGCAGGCCGGAATCTCTCTGGAGGTGATTCGTGAGTTTGCGGGCAAGATTCCTCTGCTCGGCGTATGCCTTGGCCATCAGGCGATCGGCGAGGCTTTCGGTGGCCGTGTCGTGCACGCCCGCAAGTTGATGCATGGCAAGGTGTCGCCGGTCCAGCACAGCGACCAGGGCGTCTTTCGTGGCCTGCCCAGTCCGCTGACCTGCACGCGCTATCATTCGCTGGCCGTTGAACGCGATACTCTGCCGGCCTGCCTGGAGATCACCGCCTGGACCGACGACGGCGAGATCATGGGCTTGCGCCACAAAACGCTGGCCGTCGAGGGGGTCCAGTTCCATCCCGAATCGATCCTGACCGAGCGCGGCCATGATCTCTTGAAGAACTTCCTTGAGGAGTACGCCAAATGAAGCCCCAGGATGCGCTGACGCGGGTCATTGAACACCGCGAAATCTTCCACGACGAAATGGTTTCGCTGATGCGACAGATCATGAGTGGTGAAGTCACCCCGGTGATGATTGCGGCGATTATCATTGGCCTGCGCGTCAAGAAGGAAACGATCGGCGAAATCTCGGCGGCGGCGCAGGTGATGCGCGAGCTGTCGACCAAGGTGCAAGTCAGTGACCGCAGTCGCCTGGTCGATACCTGCGGGACTGGCGGCGACGGTGCCCAGACCTTCAACATCTCCACTGCCGCAATGTTCGTTGCGGCAGCGGCCGGCGCGCGTGTTGCCAAACATGGCGGGCGATCGGTCTCGTCGCAGTCGGGCAGTGCCGATGTTCTCGAAGCCCTCGGCGTCAATATCAACCTCACGCCGGCACAGGTCGGACAGAGCGTCGACGAGGTCGGCATCGGCTTCATGTTTGCTCCCAACCACCATAGCGCCATGAAATACGCGGCACCGGTTCGCCGCGAACTTGGCGTGCGCACGCTGTTCAACATCCTCGGCCCGCTGACCAACCCGGCCAACGCCGCCAATCAGGTGCTGGGCGTCTTTCATCCCGACCTGGTCGGCATCCAGGCACGTGTCCTGCAGCGCCTCGGCAGTTCGCACGCTCTTGTCGTTTTCGGTCGTGAAGGTCTCGACGAAATCTCGATCTCCGGTGAAACCCTGGTCGGCGAACTGCAGAACGGCCGTGTTGATGAATACACGCTTCATCCCGAGCAGTTCAACCTGCCTGTGCACGACCCGAGGGTTCTGCGCGTGGCCAACGTTGAGGAGTCCAAGGGCATGTTGCTGGCCGCGCTTGAGGGGCGCGCTGGCGCCGCGCGTGACATTGTCGCCCTCAATGCCGGCGCCAGCATCTACGTCAGCGGTCTCGCCGGTACGCTTGCCGATGGCGTCGACCAAGCCTTCGAAGCCATTGCTTCAGGTGCTGCACGCGCCAAGCTCGACGACTTCGTGGCTTGCACGCAACGCTTTTCAACCTGATCGCCTGCGTGTCGGCGAGGAAAAACATGACACCGCCCGAGATAGAGGAACTGCTCGAAGGCGGCTGCGAAGACGACAAGGCGATTTTGCCATGAGCGATATTCTCAAGCGGATTCTGGCCGTTAAACAGGACGAAGTGGCCGCCTCCAGGGCTGACACGCCGCTCGCGGTCATGCGTGCCACGGCTGAAATGCAACCCGCCACGCGCGATTTTCTCGGTGCCATTCGGGACCGCATTGCCACTGGCAAGCCGGCAGTCATCGCCGAGATCAAGAAGGCCAGCCCATCCAGAGGCGTCCTGTGTGCCGATTTTCATCCCGCCCGGATCGCCGTCAGTTATCAGCAGCATGGTGCGACATGTCTGTCGGTGCTGACTGATCGTCAGTTTTTCCAGGGGGCTCCCGCATACTTGCAGGCGGCGCGCGCAGCCTGTGGATTGCCGGTTTTACGCAAGGATTTTCTGATTGATGCCTATCAGGTTTACGAAGCGAGGGCGATGGGCGCTGATGCGATCCTGCTCATTGCCGCGGCGCTTGATCTGCCGGCGATGCGCGAACTTGAAGCCATCGCCGACAGTCTCGGCATGGCGGTGCTCGTCGAAGTGCACAATGGCCAGGAACTGGATCTCGCCCTGCAGCTTCGCACCTTGCTGATCGGCATTAACAACCGCAACCTGCGCAGCTTCGAAGTCAGCCTGCAAACCACCCTCGGGCTCCTGCCCTACCTCCCGGCCAACCGCCTCGTCGTTACCGAAAGCGGCATTCTCTCCCCTCGCGACGTGCAGCGGGTGCGCGACCATGGCGTCAACGCCTTTCTCGTTGGCGAAGCCTGCATGCGTGCTGTCGAGCCTGGCGAAGCGCTGGCCGAGTTGTTTGCCTGATGATCGCCAACGTACAGGACGACCATGGACGGAGTGTGCGCCGCCCGTCCGATCCTCCGATACGCCAGGCATCTTTCAAGCCTGGAAAACCAGCCAACCCATGAGTTCTGTCGCTTCGCCATCGCCCCTTGAGGCCCTTGCTCTGGCTGCCAGCTCGCCAACGGCGTTGCCAGCTGCCTGGGCAACGCCGCTCGAGACACAGCTTGCTGACGGTGAGCGCGTCCTGACCTGGCTTGAAATCGACCTCGACACCCGCCTGCGTTTCGCGCGCGGGCTGGTGGTGGTGACCAGCGAGCGCCTGCTGGTGATGCCGCCCGGAGACTCCCGGTGGCAAAGCTGGACCTACCGGGCGGGGCTGTCGCTGTCTCGGCGCGATCATTCCGGGGTGGGTACCCTCGAACTCTGCGACGAAGATTCGCTGTTGGCGCACTGGCGCTACACGCTCGGTGCCGACATCGCCGCCGGTCGGCTGATCGAGCACTTCACGCGTCAGCTCAGCTTCCGGGTCACCGGGATCATGCCGCCTCCCTCGTCCGTGGCGCTCTGTCCGAAGTGCGAAACCCCGCTGCTTGAGGGACAGGAAGAGTGCCCGGCGTGCAGCAAGGAAATCCATGAACCGCCTTCGACCTGGACACTGTTGCGCCTGGCGCGTTTCGCCAGGCCCTACCGGGGACAACTGCTGACCGCCTTCGTGCTGTCCCTGCTGACCACCGCGGCAACGCTGGTGGCACCATACCTGACGATGCCCCTGATGGACAAGGTGCTGATCCCCTACCAGAACGGCCAGCCGATCGACTCCGCGCTGGTTGCATTCTATCTCTCGGGTCTGCTCGGGTCGTCACTGCTTGCCTGGGTGCTCGGCTGGGGGCGCACTTATATCCTGGCGCTGGTTTCGGAACGGATCGGTGCCGACCTGCGCACCACTACCTACGAGCATCTGCTGAAACTCTCGCAGGAATACTTCGGCGGCAAGCGCACCGGCGACCTGATGGCGCGCATCGGTTCGGAAACCGACCGCATCAACATCTTCATTTCGCTGCACCTTCTGGACTTCGCCACCGACGTGCTGATGATCGCCATGACCACGGTCATTCTGGTGTCGATCGATCCCTGGTTGGCCGCGGTGACGCTGTTGCCACTGCCGATCATCGGCTGGCTGATCCATGTCGTCCGCGAGAAACTGCGTACCGGCTTCGAGCGCGTCGACCGCATCTGGGCGGAAGTCACCAACGTGCTTGCCGACACCATTCCCGGCATCCGGGTGGTCAAGGCCTTTGCCCAGGAAAGCCGTGAAGCGGCGCGTTTTCGGTCAGCCAATGCGCACAACCTGGAAGTCAATGACCGGGTCAACAAGGTGTGGTCGCTGTTTTCGCCAACGGTCACCCTGCTCACCGAAATCGGCCTCCTGATCGTCTGGGCTTTCGGCATCTGGCAGATCGCCAAGGATCAGATCACCGTCGGTGTGCTCACTGCCTTCCTCGCCTACATCAGCCGCTTCTACCTGCGCCTCGATTCGATGAGCCGCATTGTTTCGGTGACCCAGAAGGCCGCGGCCGGCGCCAAGCGCATTTTCGACATTCTTGACCATGTCTCCAGCGTTCCAGAGCCGACGCATCCGGTGCACCTGCCACAAGTCTCTGGACGCATCGAATTGCGCAGCGTTGGTTTCCGCTACGGGACGCGTAGCGTGACTCGCGACATCAACATCGTCATCGAACCCGGCGAGATGGTTGGCCTGGTCGGACACAGCGGTTCCGGCAAGAGCACGCTGGTCAACCTGATCTGCCGTTTTTACGACGTCAGCGAAGGCGCCATTCTGATCGACGGGGTCGACATCCGTTCGCTGCCGGTTGCCGAGTACCGCAAACACATCGGCCTGGTGCTGCAGGAACCTTTCCTGTTCTTCGGCACGATTGCCGAAAACATTGCCTACGGCAAGCCAGAGGCGACGCGCGCCGAGATCGTTGCGGCCGCCCGCGCCGCGCACGCACATGAATTCATCCTCCGCCTGCCGCACGGTTACGACTCGCTTGTCGGAGAACGCGGGCAGGCGCTTTCCGGCGGCGAAAGGCAGCGCATCTCGATCGCGCGTGCGCTGTTGATCGATCCGCGCATCCTGATCCTCGACGAAGCCACTTCATCAGTGGATACCACTACCGAGAAGGAGATTCAGAAAGCGCTTGACAACCTCGTGCGCGGACGTACGACGATTGCCATCGCGCACCGCCTGTCCACCCTGCGCGACGCCAATCGCCTGGTCGTTCTCGACCGTGGCAGCGTCGTCGAGGTCGGCAGCCACGACCAGCTGATGGCTTGCCAAGGCCACTACTACCGCCTCTATCAGGCACAGGCGCGCAACGTCGACACCGAAGACGAACTGCGCAGGCTGGAGATCAACGCCAAGGACGAGGATGAACGCGAATGACCGAAACGCATGACTATCAGTTGCGCCGTAACTGCTTTGGCAAGCTCGAATTCATTGGTCCGGATGGCGAAATCCATACCGGGGTCGTGCCGGTGCGCGCCTTTCCGATCAGCGCCCCCGCTGACGGCATCGCCCTGGTCGATCCTTACGGCCATGAACTGGCCTGGATCAACGAACTCGGCGACCTGCGAGAAGAGCCGCGCAAGCTGGTGGAGACCGAGCTGGCCCAGCGCGAGTTCATGCCCGTGATCACACGCATCGTCAGCGTTGCGAGTTTCGCGACGCCGAGCACCTGGCAGGTCGAAACCGACCGTGGCGCCGCGACGCTGATCCTCAAGGGGGAGGAGGACATTCGTCGCCTCACCCCGCCAGCGTTGCTGATCGCCGACAGCCATGGCATTCATTTCCTGATTCCTGACCGTTCTGCGCTCGATCAACATAGCCGGCGCATTCTCGACCGCTTCCTGTGAGGCAGGTCACGGCAATCGTTTTGCTGCGCCGTCAGCCGATTGACGCGAGCCACGTTATTTCGACAATAATTCTGGTTTGGCTGTCCGCCTGCCCTGCGCCTTTCTCGCGCCGACGCGCGCCAACCTCCCCATGCCTGGACTGACGACATGAAAACGAAGGACATCAAGTTTCTCGAGATCCGCTACCTGCGCGGCCCGAACATCTGGACCTACCGTCCGGTCATCGAGGCGGTCGTTGACATCGGCGAACTCGAAGACTTCCCGTCGAACACCATCCCGGGCTTCTACGACCGTCTGACGGCCCTCCTGCCCTCACTGATCGAGCATCGCTGCAGCTACGGCGAGCGCGGCGGCTTTCTGCGGCGCGTTCAGGAAGGTACCTGGCCGGCGCACATCCTCGAACACGTCACCCTCGAACTGCAGAACCTGGCCGGCATGCCCGGCGGTTTCGGCAAGGCGCGCGAGACCTCGAGACGTGGCGTGTACAAGGTGGTGGTGCGCGCCTGGCACGAGGATGTCACCCGCTCCTGCCTCTATGCAGGACGCGATCTGCTGCTGGCGGCGATCAAGGATACCCCCTTCGATGTTGCCGGTACGGTCGCACACCTGGCCGACCTGGCCGAGCGCAAGTTGCTTGGGCCGAGCACCGGTTGCATCGTCGAAGCGGCGACCGCCAAGGACCGCCGCATCCCGGCGATCCGCCTGCTGGCCACTGGCAATCTCGTGCAACTCGGTTACGGCGCCCGCAGCCGACGCATCTGGACCGCCGAAACCGACCGCACCAGCGCGATTGCCGAGGGCATCTCGCGCGACAAGGATCTCACCAAGACTCTGATCAAATCCTGCGGCGTGCCGGTTCCTGAAGGACGCCTGGTCGATAGTCCCGAGGATGCCTGCGAAGCCGCCGCAGAGATCGGTTTTCCGGTGGTCGTCAAGCCGTCGGACGGCAACCACGCGCGCGGCGTGTTCACCAATCTGATGGCACGGGAAGAAGTCGAGGCTGCGTATGCAGCCGCGGTCGTCGAAGGCAGCGGCGTCATCGTCGAACGCTACGTGCGTGGCTCGGAGCATCGCCTGCTGATCGTCGGCGGCAAACTCGTCGCCGCCGCCCGCGGCGAGGCCGCCAAGGTCATCGGTGATGGCCGATCAACGATCAACGAACTGATCGACAGCCAGATCAACTCCGACCCGCGCCGCGGCGCCGCCGAGGAATTCGTCCTCGACATCATCGACCTCGCGGACAATCCGGTGGCCCGGCTCGAAGTGTCGCGCCAGGGATTTACCCCGAACGCGATCCCGCCGGCGGGTCGCGAGGTTCTGATCGTGCGTAGCGGCAACCATACCGACGACGTCACCGACCTCGTCCACCCGGAAACCGCGGCCACGGCCTCGCTCGCCGCCCGCATCGTCGGACTCGACATCGCCGGTGTGGACCTGGTCTGCGAAGACATTGCGCGACCGCTCGATGAACAGCGGGGGGCGATTGTCGAGGTCAACGCCGGCCCCGGCCTGCTGATGCACCTCAAACCGGCCATTGGTCAGCCGCGCCCGGTCGGTCGCGCCATCGTCGATGAGTTGTTCCCCAACGGCGAGGACAGCCGCATCCCGGTGGTCGGCATCACCGGCAGCTTCGGCAAGACGACCGTCGCCCGCCTGATTGCACGCCTGCTCTGCCTGTCCGGAAAACAAACCGGTCTGGCCTGCAGTGACGGCCTGTTCATCGATCGGCGCTGTATCGATCAGGGCGACAGCGCAACCTGGGGATCCGCGCACCGCATCCTGATAAATCGCTCGGTCGAAGCGGCCGTCTTCGAAAACGGTAGCGACAGCATCCTCGGCGAAGGGCTCGCCTACGACCGCTGTCAGGTCGGTGTGATCACCAACGTCGAAGTCGCCGAACATCGCGGCCGCTACGACATCGAGACCCCCGAGCAGGTATTCACCGTTCTGCGCACGCAGGTCGATCTGGTACTGCCGGCGGGCGCCGCGGTCCTCAACGCCAGGCAGCCGATGCTGGTCGACATGGCGCCGCTCTGCGACGGTGACGTGATCTTCTTCGCCATCGATCCCGACCTGCCCAGCCTCGTCGAACACCGGGCGCAAGGCAAGCGGGCGGTGTTCGTTCGCAACCGCCAGGTCATTCTGGCCAATGGTGAGGATGAAACCGCAATCGTCAGCCTGCAGAACATTTCGCTGACCGACGGCGGGCGCGTCGACTTCCAGATCGAGAACGTCCTGGCCGCCAGCGGCGCCGCCTGGGCTCTCGGCATCGGATCGGAAATCATCCGTACCGGGCTGGAAACCTTCACCCTTGCCTGAGCCGGCAACCACCCGCAACCGACCGGGCATTGCCTACCGGCCTGCGGACTGAACCAGAAAGAGGACACTGTTCATGGAAGTATCGCGTATCCGCGCGCTGCGCGGTCCGAACCTCTGGAGCCGGCACACGGCGATTGAAGCAATTGTCTACTGCGACGAAGAGGAGCGCAGCATCGACCAGATGCCGGGTTTCGAGACCCGTCTGCGCGAACGTTTCCCCGAGCTGGCGATGCTCCGGCCGGCCGGCCATGATGAGGCGATATCGATGGCGCAGGCCCTGGAGTTCGCTGCACTTGGCCTGCAGGCACAGGCCGGTTGTCCGGTGACCTTCAGCCGCAGCACGCAGACCCTGGAAACGGGCATCTATCAGGTCGTCGTCGAATACAGCGAGGAAGCCGTTGGCCGACTGGCGTTCGAACTCGCGCAGGATCTCTGCAAGGCGGCGGTCACGGCCACCCCTTTCGAACTCACCGAAGCGCTCGATCGCTTGCGCGAACTCGACGAGGACGTCCGCCTGGGTCCCAGCACCGGAGCGATCGTTTATGCCGCCATGGCACGCAACATCCCCTACCGTCGCCTGACCGAAGGCAGCATGGTGCAATTTGGCTGGGGTAGCCGGCAGCGACGCATTCAGGCGGCAGAAACCGACCGCACCAGCGCCGTTGCCGAATCGATTGCCCAGGACAAGGAACTCAGCAAGGAACTGCTGCACGCGGCTGGTGTCCCGGTTCCCGTCGGCCGGCCGGTGCTGAGCGCCGAGGACGCCTGGGCGGCCGCTTGCGAGATTGGCGCCCCGGTCGTCGTCAAGCCGCAGGACGGCAACCAGGGCAAGGGCGTCGCGGTCAATCTCAACACCCGCGAACAGATTGAAGCCGCCTACGCGATCGCTTTCGAAGTCAGCGACGAAGTCCTCGTCGAGCGTTACCTTCCAGGCCACGATTACCGCCTGCTGGTGATTGGAGACAAGTTGATCGCCGCCGCCCGACGCGACCCCCCGCTGGTCATCGGTGACGGGCTACACAACATTCGCCAGTTGGTCGAACGGGTGAACAGTGACCCGCGCCGCGGCGAAGGGCACGCCACCTCACTGACCAAAATCCGCCTCGATGAGGTGGCTCTGGCCCGCCTGGCCGATGCACGACTGACTCCGGAATCGGTCCCCGCCAGGGGCCAGCGCATCATCCTGCGCAACAACGCGAATCTCTCGACCGGTGGTACGGCAACCGACGTCACCGCCGATGTTCATCCCGAGTTTGCTGCGCAGGCGATTGCTGCCGCGCAGACCATCGGCCTCGATATCGCCGGGGTCGACGTCGTCTGTGACAGCGTCCTGCGTCCACTCGAAGCCCAGGGCGGCGGCATCGTCGAAATCAACGCCGCACCGGGATTGCGCATGCATCTGCAGCCTTCGTTCGGCAAGGGCCGGCCGGTCGGCGAAGCGATCATCGCCAACATGTTTGCCGCCGGCGACGATGCGCGCATTCCTCTGGTTGCCGTCGCGGGAACAAACGGCAAGACCACCACCGTCCGTTTGATCGCCCACATTCTGGGCCAGCAAGGTCTGCGCGTCGGCATGACCACCACCGACGGCGTCTATGTTCAGGGCCGGCGTATCGATACCGGCGACTGCAGCGGCCCCAAGAGCGCCAGGAATGTCCTGCTCCACCCCGACGTCGACGCGGCCGTCCTCGAAACGGCACGCGGTGGGGTGCTGCGGGAGGGACTCGGTTTCGACCGTTGCGATGTCGCCGTGGTCACCAACATTGGTCTCGGCGATCACCTTGGGCTGTCGTATATCAGTACTGTCGAGGACCTGTCGGTCGTCAAGCGGGTGATCGTCCAGAATGTCAGACCGGGGACCGGCGTCGCGGTGCTCAATGCCGCCGATCCCATGGTCGCCCGGATGGCCGATGCGTGCCCGGGCAGCGTCACCTTTTTTGCCTGTGACCGAAATCATCCGCTGATGGCCATGCACCGTGCGCAACGCAAGCGCGTCGTCTATCGCGACGGCAATGCGATTGTCGCTTCCTGCGGCGGTAACGAACACCGCATCGCACTGGCCGAGATCCCGCTCACGCAAAACGGCGCCATCGGCTTCCAGGTCGAGAACGCCATGGCAGCGACTGCCGCCGCCTGGGCTCTGGGGATCGATTGGCCAACGATTCAGCGCGGCCTTGGCAGCTTCATCAACGACGCAACAACCGTACCCGGGCGCTTCAATCTCTTCAGCTATCGCGGGGCAACGCTGATTGCCGACTATGGCCACAATCCGGACGCCATTCAGGCGCTGGTCAAGGCCATCGACAACCTGCCATCACAGCCGGGCAGCCAGCGTTCGGTCGTCATCAGCGGCGCTGGCGACCGGCGTGACGAAGACATTCGCCAGCAGACCGAGATCCTTGGGGATGCTTTCGATCAGGTCCTGCTTTATCAGGATCAGTGTCAACGTGGTCGGGCGGACGGAGAAGTGCTGGCGCTCCTGCGGGAAGGTCTGAAAAATGCCCGGCGAACTTCCGAGGTCAGGGAAATTCGCGGCGAGTTCCTGGCCATCGACAGTGCGCTGGCCGAAGTGCGGGCAGGCGATCTTTGCCTGATCCTGATCGATCAGATCGAGGAGGCCCTTGAACACATCAGCAGGCGAATCGCCGAGGGCTAGGCTTTCCGATGCGGCAGGCAGGTCGCCTCATCATTAGTCGGTGATCAACTGTAGACCCAGGAAAAACTTCCGGTCGAGCCGCCGAAAAGCCGTTTGGTGGCCGCATCGGTTCTCCGTAGGCGCGCTTTCAAGTCCTTGTGTGGCAGATCGCTGAGCGGTGGATCGGCCAATCGAACCAACATGGCATTGATTCTCGTCTCCCCCTCAATACGATCGACGGTGCATGCCAAACCGTTACAGGACTGCTCCCGGGCAGCGACGACCTCGTTGATTTGTGTCTCCAGTGCATGCCACTCCGCGTCCTGTTCCTTGATCAGGTCGGACAGTTGCGAGAGCGCCCGCAGGGCCGGTGCGACCCGTTCCGAGAGTCGGCGCCAACTCAGTTGCTGTTCCGCGTTCAGTGTCAGTTCATGGCGGCGCAGTTTGCCGCCGACCAACAGGTAGCGGGTCACATCCTTCTCGCCACGCAAGGCATCGATTTTGGCGCGGGAATCAGCCATCGCTTTCTCCAGCAGGGCACGCTTCTGCTGCAGGGTGGCGATCCGTGCCTCATAAGACGACAGATCGGGGAACAGCACCAACAATACGTTTTCGAGTTCCCGGTAGGAACGGGCAAGACCGAGGTGGAGGTTCCTGCCAGCCAGAGCACAGGCTTCCGAGACCTCGACAGTCAATTCGTCGGCAACAATATCGCAGTTTCTCGCCTGCCCGACGACCACCTGATGACCCAGGATCACACAGTTGTCCACGTGCTGCACCCTGATGCAGCCATTCTGCGCAATCAGTGTCGATCCGGAGGCGCGTCCTTCGACGATGATGTCCCCATGATCATTGCTGGCGCTCCCACCGATCAGATTCCGTTTCAGACAGACGCGACCGCCGCTGGAAATGATGTTCCCGAAGACATCGGCGTAAGCGGTGATGCTGCGGCACCGGACGATGCGTTTCTCCTGAATCTCGCCATGTTGTTCATACTCCTCGCCGGTCAGCAAGAGGTCGCCGGTCGTGCGTAAACTCACGCCTTCATGGCTGATGATCTTGTCGGTCACAGAGAACTGATTGCTGCGCAGATCGATATTGAGAAAGCCGCAGACCGACGCCAGCAGGTATTCGCCGTCCTTTTCCCGGATGACATGGGTGCCGGGACCGGCCAGCGTCTGCAGATCGAAATCCTTGGGCAGTGATGCCGGCAGCGCAATGCCAGTAATGTCGCGCCCATCCATCCCAGCCTGGCGCGGGATTTTTTTCACCAGACGCAGGCCGGCAGCGACCTGTGGGTAACGCGTTTCGAACTGTCGCAGATCGACCCGATCACCAAACAGCCGCCGCGGTGCGTTATTGCGGTGCAGCCCAGGGGCCAACTCGACGATTTCGGCATCCTTGCCGGGGACGTATGGCCGGTTGAGAGCGACCACCCGCTGTTCCGGTTTGTCGAGTTCGATGCCTTCACACACGGCTGCGACGTCGATGCCGAAACGCACTCCCTTGGCCCACGCCGCGGCGATGAATTCATCGATGTCGAGGTAGATGCGTGTCTCGGACGACTGCTGCCCCTTGGCAGAATGCGCAGGGTGATTGCCCTGATCGATCAGGGCCAGATCACCCTCCGCGTCGCAATACAGCGGTTCGAACAGATAGGACGCTTCGCCAGGGGTTATCTTGCAGGGCTTGTAGAGCGCCTGGCGCTCTGCCCGGAAAGCTGTGATGTCGGCAGCCAGGAAAATTTCCTCGTCGGCATCGTCGTGACGACCGATAAGATCGTCATAAAGCAGGGCCAGGAACTGTGGGTAATCCAGTCCCCGAAAGTACAGGCCTGAGGCGACCACGCGGTTAACGAAATCAGCAAAAGCCGTCGCCGATTCGAGTCGCGCGCGCCGGACGTACAAGCCGTTATCATGCTGAACGACAAATCCCGAGAGTGCGATCTGTCCTTCCTCAAGGTCGGCCAGGTTGCCGATGGCACTTTGCGGTAATGGTGGCATGACGGCACTCGCATCCAGGTTGGTGATTGAGACCCCCAGTTCTTGCGCCAGAAGCGTAACAGAAACTGTTGGCTGCGGCACCTTGTCTGATGAGTTTGTTGCCTGACAGTTCCCTGGCATTCGTTGCCCGTCAGCCTTTGGACGGCCGATGCGTTGGTCTGCGCTGCGTTTTGGTCTATCGATATATAATGACTGATGAGTACCAGGGAAGTGTGCCAAAATACATATAGTTTGCTTGTTGGTTCATGTATGTTCACATGAGTTGAATGGCAAACGGGACGAAAGTCCCGGACGCAAAGCTGCAGGCCCTAACCTGAAGTCCGGGAGGGTGGCTGGGTTGCCCTATGCCGGAACGCCTGTTCCGGCATCTGCTCCGATCCGCCGTTGCCTAGTGCTTAAATCACTCACGGGAGGATCTCATGCAAGAACGGGAGGATCTCATGCAAGACCGATCATCAAAGATGCTTCCTGTCGGCCCTGCCCCGCTGTTTATTGCCGCCGTTGCCGGCGGTCTGCTGGTCTGGAAGAGTGAGATGCCGCTGGCCGTCGCTCTTGTGTGGACACTGGCTCTGCTGGTGCTTGCCGCGGGCGCCTCTTATTGGGAGCGTCGTGCGATCCGGATCGCTGTCGACCAGTCTGCCGCCAAACACGTCCGGACCGAGGCGGCGCAGCCGGCCATCACCCCCTATACGAAGAGCCTGCATCAGGTGGCTGCCGCTTCACTGGTACGCTGGGCCGAGCATATCGCGATCGCACGCCGACAAACCGAGAACGCGGGCAACGCATTGACCAGTGACTTCGCGGCCATTCTGAACCAGTTGGGCGTCATGCTCGATACCCGCGACCGTGAAGCAGCGGCTGGCGTGGTCGCGGTGATCGAACGGGCACGTAGCGAATTGGCTTCGATGCTTGACCGTCTCAAGGACGCTTTCGACGCCCAGAAGCCGATGCTCCGTGAATTCGAGAACCTGGCGGAAGTGAGCGCCGATCTCAAGCGCATGGCCAGCGGAGTTGCCGAGATCGCCAAACAGACCAATCTGCTGGCGCTCAACGCGGCGATCGAAGCAGCGCGGGCCGGTGAGACCGGGCGTGGTTTTGCCGTCGTTGCCGATGAGGTGCGCAAGCTCTCGGACCAGTCGGGATCGCTTGCCAAGCAGATCGGGGATAAGGTCGAGACGGTCAACGCGGCGACCGGGTCAGCGCTGCTTTCCGCCGGCCAAATGTCACGCCAGAACGAGTCACTGATGGCCAGTTCGGACGCGACCATGGTCGCCGTACTGGAACGATTCCGCAGCGTCGTGCAAGGACTCAGCGATTCGTCGCAGCACATGGCAGAAGGCAGTCAGAGCGTCCGCGAAAAGGTCGAAGCGGTACTCGTGCATCTGCAATTCCAGGATCGTATGAGCCAGATTCTGAGCGCGGTTTGCCAGGATATCGAGCGTCTTCTGGCGCGCACACGTGCGGAAGAGGCACGCATCGCATGCGGCCAGACACCGGAACCTTTCGACGTGCAGAAATGGGTTGCTGAACTCGAACAAACCTATACCACGCTCGAACAGCACGACACG
Source organism: Candidatus Accumulibacter cognatus (assembly GCF_000584975.1). NCBI lineage: Bacteria > Pseudomonadati > Pseudomonadota > Betaproteobacteria > Candidatus Accumulibacter > Candidatus Accumulibacter cognatus. The sequence goes on from NZ_JDST02000071.1 coordinate 23,888, forward strand.
CGACACCCGGCTGCACAGGGACAGGTGGCGGCGAGTGAAATCACCTTTTTCTAACCTGGACAATGGGAGATCGACATGGGCAAGACCATCCTGGTCGTCGACGATTCCGCTTCGATGCGGCAGGTCGTCAGCATGGCGCTCAAGGGCGGCGGTTTTGAGGTGATCGAGGCCTGCGATGGCAAGGACGCGCTGGCCAAACTGATGGGGCAGAAGGTGCATCTGGTGATCAGCGATGTCAATATGCCCAACATGGATGGCATCACCTTTGTCCGGGAAATGAAAAAGAACGCCGCCTATCGCTTCGTTCCGGTGATCATGTTGACCACTGAAGGCAATGAGGAGAAGAAGAAGGCCGGCCAGGAGGCCGGTGCCAAGGCCTGGGTGGTCAAGCCTTTCCAGCCTCAGCAGATGCTGGCGGCGGTTTCCAGACTGTTGATGATGTGAAGTGGCGATGAGCCTGGTTATCGAGCGCAGCGGGAAAACGGCACGGCTGACTCTGGACGGAGAACTGACCATCTATGAAGTCGCCGGAATCAAGGCCGAACTGGCGGAGGTCATGCACGGTATCGACGAAATCGAGATCGATCTGGGCGGCATTGCCGAGATCGATACGGCCGGTCTGCAACTGATGCTGATCGCCAAACGCAATCCGGGCAAGCACGTGCGCTTCGTCAATCATCCGCCGTGCGTTCTGCGCCTGATCGATCTGGCCAATCTCGGCGGCATGCTGGGTGATCCCCTGTTCATTTCGGCGACGGAATCGGCGAGGAACATGCCATGAACGACGCCGCCAAAGACCTCGCGCAGGCACTCGGAACCTTCATGGAAGAGGCCAGGGAACTCCTCGCCGAGATGGAGGCAATCCTGCTGCGTGCAGAGGACGGCAGCAGCCTGGAAGACGACCTGAACGCCCTTTTTCGCTGCGCGCATACCATCAAGGGCTCTGGCGGCCTGTTCGGTCTTGACGAGGTGGTGCGTTTCGCACACGTCGTCGAGAATGTCCTCGATCGCCTGCGCAACGGCAAACTGCAATTCGACAGCGATCTGATCAGTCTGCTGCTCGCCTGCCAGGACCACATCGCCAACCTGATTGCCGCGATCGCCGAGAACACCGAGGTTCCGGTCGCCCGTAGCGACCAATTGCTGTCGCGCCTGCAGGCCGTTCTCGGAACTGGCAACGGCGCCGTCATGGCAACGCCCGCAGCCGAACCGCATTCCTCCGGGGCCGCGACCAGTGCTGGCGGCGGTGGCGCGATGGGCCCGGATCACTGGCATATCTCGCTTCGCCCGGGCAGGCAGGTATTGCAGGACGGCATGGACCCACTGGCCTTCATCAATTACCTCTCCCAGTACGGCAAGCTGCTGCATGTTGAAACGGTTGTCGATGCCGTACCGGAGTTTGCCGCCGCAGACCCCGAGATCTGCTATCTGGGCTTTGAAGTGGCCCTGGCGAGTGATGCCAGCAAGGCAGAAATCGAAGGCGTCTTCGATTTCATCCGGGAGGGCTCGCAGATCGTCATCGTGCCGCCGCAGAGCCAGATTTCGGCCTACCTCGCGCTGATCGAATCCCACCATCATGATGCCGAGCGCATCGGCGAGATGCTCTTGGCCTGCGGTTCAGTGACCGCCAACGAACTGGCAGTAGCGCTGGCGATGCAGAAGAACCAGGAGCCGCATGCCCGTATCGGCGAGATCCTGGTCGGACAGGGAGCGGTGCCGCCGCAGGTCGTCGAGGCGGCCGCCGACCAACAGAAGCGCGTCGAGGAAAAACGCAGCAGCGAAGCCCGGATCGTCAAGGTTCCTTCCGATCGGCTGGATGCACTGATCGACCGGGTCGGCGAATTGGTCATCGCCGGCGTCGGGACCCATCTGCAGATCAGTCGCATCCAGCGACCCGACATTCAGGAATCGGCGGAAGTGCTGCTGTCGCTCGTCCAGGACATCCGCGACATGACCCTGCGTTTGCGCATGGTCGCCATCGGCGAGGTTTTCTCCCGCTTTCCGCGCGTCGTTCGCGACGTTTCCAGGGAATTGGGCAAGGATATCGAGTTGCGTGTCCGGGGCGCCGAATCCGAACTCGACAAGTCGATGGTCGACAAAATCGGCGACCCGTTGATGCACCTGGTGCGCAACTCGATCGACCATGGCATCGAGCCGGCCGAAACGCGCATGGCGCATGGCAAGCCGGCACGCGGTACGGTCGAACTGCGTGCCTATCACGAGTCCGGCAGCATTAATATCGAAGTCAGTGACGATGGCGGCGGCCTCGATCGTGATCGCATCCTGAAGAAGGCGATCGAGAATGGCATGGTCGCTCCGGATGCCCATCTTTCCGATCAGGAGGTCTATCGGCTGATTCTCGCACCGGGGTTTTCGACGGCAGCAAAAGTGACCAGTCTCTCCGGCCGCGGGGTCGGGATGGATGTCGTGCGCAGCAATATCGAAGCCTTGCGCGGCACGCTCGACATCGAGTCGGTGCCAGGCCAAGGCACGACCATGCGCCTTTGTCTGCCGCTGACGCTGGCGATCATCGACGGCTTTCACGTCGGCGTCGGCAGTTCGCACTTCATCATCCCGCTCGACATGGTCGTCGAGTGCATCGAACTACCGCCGGATGTCGGCGATCGGGGATACCTAGAACTGCGTGAGCAGGCGCTGCCCTTCATTCGCCTGCGCGAGCTCTTCGATGAACAGGGGCCACGGCACCCTCGACCGCGCGTCATTGTCGTCCGTTACGGCAGCCGACAGGCGGGTCTGGTCGTCGATCGCATTCATGGCAAGTGCCAGACGGTGATCAAGCCGCTCGGCCCCTTGTTTGCCGAAGCGCCGGCAGTGTCGGGCTGCACGATCATCGGCAACGGCGAGGTCGGCATGATCCTCGATGTGCAGGCACTGGTAAGGCTTTGCGCGGGCGCTGGCCAGAGCAAGCATGCGAAGAATTGATCGACGGCACCAGCACGGCTCGTTTCCGGCGGCAGCAAACGCCTGCGGGCATCATTTCTTGTCCAATTATTCAGAATGTCGAGGTGAAAGATGAACTGGTTACGGTCGATGAAGGTCAGCACACGCAACCTGCTCTGGGGAGGTCTCACGGCGATTGGCCTGTTGCTCTTCTGCACGGTGTCGCTGGTTTCGATCCACGACAACATGCTCGAAGACCGCAAGCAGCGGATCAAGAGCCTGGTCGAGGCGGGGATCGGAGTTCTCAAGCACTATCATCAACTGTCGGCTACCGGCAAGCTTTCCGACAAGGATGCCAGGAACACCGCGCTCGATGCCCTGCGCCACATGCGCTACGAAGGGGGCAATTATCTGTTCGTCTTCGATCCTGAAGGACTCTTCTATCTGATGCCGGCCAGTCCCGACTTTGAGGGAACCAACAAGATTGACCTCAAGGATGCCAATGGCAAATACCTGATCCGGGAGCTGATCAGCGTCGCCAAGGCTGGAGGCGGTTATGTCGCATATGACTTCCCCAAACCGGGCACGCAGGCCGCTTCGCCCAAGATCGGTCATGCGGAGCTGTTTGCGCCATGGAATCTGGTGATCGGCACCGGCATCTACATCGACGATGTCGATGTTGTCTTCCGCCGCGTCCTGATCCAGTTGGTATCAATTTCACTGGCCTTGCTGGCGCTATTGACGGCCATGGGTTGGGCGATTTCGCGTTCGATTTCGGGTCCGCTCAATTCGGTTGTCGAAGTTTCCGGCCGCATGGCGGCAGGTGACTTCGACTTCAAGCTCGATACGACCGGGCGAGATGAAGCCGGGGCCGTGTTTCGTGCCGTGATGATGGTCAAGGAGGCAGTGCACGCGATGATCAGCGATGCCGGCGCGCTGTCGACCGCAGCGGCGAAAGGCCGGCTGGAGACGCGTGTCGATGCGGCCAGGCACCAGGGTGAATATCGCAACATCATCGAAGGACTCAACCGCACGATGGACGCAGTGGTGGACCCGATCAACGACGTCAAGCGGGTCATGGCGGCGGTTGAACGGGGTGATCTCGGCCAGAGCATCGACGCCGAATATCAGGGCGACTTTGGCGCCCTGCAGGCGAGCGTCAATAATACACTCGCCAAATTGTCGGCGACGATCGCACAAGTGAACACCTCGGCTGGCGAGCTCTCGAACGCCTCGACGCAGGTATCGGCCACCTCGCAGCTTCTTTCGCAAGCGACCTCCGAGCAGGCGTCAAGCCTCGAACAGACGACCGCGGCGATGGAGCAGATGTCGGCGTCGATTGCGCAGAACACCGACAACGCCAAGACCACCGACTCGATCGCCCGCCAGTCGGCGGCAGACGCGCTGGCCGGCGGCGAAGCCGTTCGTTCGACGGTCGCGGCGATGAAATCGATTGCCGGCAAGATCTCGATCATCGACGACATTGCCTACCGCACCGATCTGCTGGCGCTCAATGCGGCGATCGAAGCGGCACGGGCCGGCGAACACGGCAAGGGTTTTGCCGTCGTCGCGGCCGAGGTCAGGAAACTGGCCGAACGCAGCCAGATCGCTGCGCAGGAGATTGGCGAACTGGCTAGCAGCAGTGTCGAAACGGCCGAGCGTGCCGGCAGCCTGTTCGAAACCATGCTGCCATCGATTCGCAAGACGGCTGATCTGGTGGGCGAGATCACCGCCGCATCGGAAGAACAGACGACCGGCGCCGACCAGATCAGTCAGGCGATGGCGCAGTTGAACACCGTCACGCAGCAGAACGCCGCGACCGCCGAAGAACTCTCGGCCACGGCTGAAGAGATGAACGCCCAGGCCGAAAACCTCAACGAGTTGATGGCGCAGTTCACGCTTGCCAGCAACGACGTGGTCATGCCAGCGCGCCCGGGCCGGACCGCCAGACCGGGCAAGGCAAAACGCGAGTCTGCGGCAAATCACCCACTGAAAGACTACGAACGATTCTGAGGGGCACGCCATGAACCCAGAACCGTTGGCAGCCGCCCGGCAGCACGTGGCCAGTAGGGCAGCCGCTCCGGATGTCGGCGACACCTTGGCGCTGTATCTCGCGTTCCGCCTGGCCGATGACGTATATGCCATCGATATCCTGCGCATCCGGGAAATCATCGAGTACAGCGCGCCCACCGGCGTGCCGATGATGCCGCGCTCGGTTCGTGGGGTCATCAACCTGCGCGGCGCGGTAGTGCCGGTGATCGACCTTGCGGTTCGCTTCGGTCGCACGGCTAGCGGCGTGGGGAAGCGCACCTGCATCGTCATCGTCGAAACCGAACACGCGGGGGCGCTCTACACCCTGGGATTGATCGTCGATGGCGTCAACGCGGTGATGGAGATTGCTGCCGGGAGCATCGAACCCGCCCCGGCTTTCGGTACGCGCGTCAATGCCGACTTCATTGCCGGAATGGCGCGCGTCAATGGCCGCTTCGTGATCATTCTCGACATCGCGCGCGTCCTGTCGATCGACGAAATGGTGTCGATCAACCCGCCCGCGATGATTGAAAACCTAAAACCTATCTGAATGAAACGTGAGGCGGTAATGGCACGAGAAATCAAGGTCATGGTCGTCGACGATTCGGCCGTGGTACGTCGGGTCATGAGCACCATCCTCGACCGCGATCCCGGGATCCGTGTTATCGCCACGGCTCACGATCCGATCTTCGCGATCGAAAAAATGCGCCGCGACTGGCCTGACGTGCTGACCCTCGACATCGAAATGCCGCGCATGGACGGCATCACCTTTCTCGGCCAACTGATGGCGGAACGACCGACGCCGGTGGTGATCTGCTCATCGCTGACCACCGTCGGGGCGGAAACAACCCTGCAGGCCCTGGCAGCCGGGGCCGTCGCGATCATCAGCAAGCCCGGCCTCGGCGTCGGGAGTTTTCTTGAGGATTCGAGCGATAACCTGATCGCTGCCGTCAAGGCTGCCGCGCGTGCCAACATGGGGGCCGTGCAGCGTGGCGCCCGCACCGCAGCGGTACACAGTCCGGCAACGCCGCGTCTGGCGATGGCGCAGACGACCGAGCGCCTGGTCGCCATCGGCACCTCCACCGGCGGAACGGTCGCTCTGGAAGCACTGCTGACCGAATTGCCGCGCGTCTCGCCGGGAATCGTCATCGTCCAGCACATGCCGGAGATGTTTACCGCTGCTTTTGCCGCACGCCTTGATGGCCTCTGTGAAATCTCGGTGCAGGAAGCGAGGAACGGGCAACGCGTCCTGCCCGGTCTGGCACTGATTGCGCCCGGCGGCAAGCACATGCAACTGACGCGTAGCGGCGCGCAATACCTGGTCGAGGTAAAGGATGGACCACCGGTCAATCGCCATCGCCCATCGGTCGATGTGCTGTTTCGATCGGTGGCCAAGTATGCCGGCAACAATGCCATGGGTGTGATCATGACCGGCATGGGCGATGACGGCGCGCGCGGACTGAAGGAGATGCACGATGCCGGCGCTTATACGTTGGCACAGGACGAGGCGACTTGTATCGTTTACGGCATGCCGAGGGAAGCTGTCAAACGGGGCGCGGTCGATCGCAGCTTGCCGCTTGCTGCGCTGGCAACGGCGATCATGAGCGGTCCTCCCGCTTCGCGATCCGGGATGGCTGGGTTGTAGGAGGTGATCCACTTCTGACGTAAACTAAGCGGTCGAACCAACGGAAAGCCACGCCATGTCCCGCTCCACTCTGAAGCTGCCTAACAAGAAGCCCGCTGCTGTCGTCGGCGACACCCGCGCAGCCACCCGCAAACCGATCCGCGGCGGCTCCCAGCTGGCAAAGCACAACGCCGCGCGGCGTACCGACAGCCAATCGACAGCACCGGCTGCCCCAGGCGGCAAGCATGGCCAGCGAACCAATCATCCGGCGCGTTTCCACAGCGAACTCCCGAGGGCAGCCGCCAGCCCGATCGAGCAGCTTGCAGCCACCCTTCCGATGAGGCAGGAAAGCGCAGTGCCCGCCTCGGAAGCTCGCCGCATAGCCACCGACCGCCAGCCAGCCAGCCCGGCCCGGCCTGGCCAGCAGGCGAAGAAGACTTATCCGCAACGTGGCATTGCCCGCAGTACCGGCGCGCGCGCCTTTCCCCCGGCGCCGCCGCGCGCCA
>NZ_JDST02000072.1:0-39910 GCF_000584975.1 Candidatus Accumulibacter cognatus
ATCGTTCTCCAGCGTCAGCTGGCCGATCTTGGCGTGCAGCTTCGTCAGGTCCGGATCGCTGCTCTCCGGACTACTGGCGTCTCCAAATACCTGAACCGCACGCTCCGTCAGTGGTCGCTTCCAGTCGGTGATCTGATTCGGGTGAAGGTCATACTGTTGTGCCCACTCCGCTAGCGTCTTGTCGCTCTTCAGCGCGGCAAGTGCTACCTGTGCTGAATGCCGGTGTGGGGTTCCGCCTCGTCTTTGCGGTATCTCGATTCCGAGAAATCGCCTTATCCTGATGTCCGAATTTCCGGGGCCACCTCTGTTGGAAATCGCCTCAGCCAGTGCTCCGGGCGGATATTCAGGATAGAATCGCGCGTTTTCTCTGCGGAAGCGTCGCATGCCTACCGGAATCATCGAGTCGCTGGACCACGAAGCGCGGGGAGTGACCCGTCTTGACGGCAAAACGGTTTTCGTCGAGGGCGCCTTGCCGGGTGAGTGCGTCGAGTATGCCAGTTATCGACGGAAACCCAGCTATGAGCTGGCACGCACGCTGCAGATACTGGCCTCGTCACCGCAGCGGGAAACGCCACGCTGCCCGCATTTTGGCGTCTGCGGCGGTTGCAGCATGCAACATCTCGATCCACAGGCGCAAGTCGCGGCCAAGCAGCGCCTGCTCGAGGACAATCTCTGGCACCTCGGCCGCATCAAGGCAGACCAGCTCTACGCGCCGATCTACGGCCAGCCTTGGGGCTACCGCTATCGAGCCCGCCTTTCCGTTCGTCTGGTGCCGAAGAAGGGGGGGGTTCTCGTCGGCTTCCACGAGAAGAGAAGCAGTTACGTCGCCGACATGAAACAATGCGAGATTTTGCCGTCACACCTTTCGGCGATGCTCTTGCCGCTGCGCGAACTGATCGGCGCGCTGTCGATCCGGGATCGCCTGCCGCAGATCGAGGTGGCCATTGGTGAGCGGATGACGGCGCTGGTGCTGCGCATTCTCGAAGCCCTCGATCCGGCGGACGAGGCCCTGCTGCGCGACTTCGCCGACCGCCACGCGGTGGTCTTCTACCTGCAGCCGCAGGGGCCGGCGACGGCTTATCGCTTCTATCCGCTCGACGGGCCGCAACTTTCTTACCGGCTCCCCGATTTTGCGGTCGAGCACGCTTTCTTGCCGACCGAGTTCACCCAGGTCAATCACGCGATCAATCGCGTGCTGGTGCGGCGCGCCCTGGCCCTGCTTGATCCGCAAGCGGGTGAGCGGATTGCGGACATGTTCTGCGGGCTGGGCAACTTCACGCTGCCGATTGCCCGCTCCGGCGCGCGCGTGCTGGGGGTCGAGGGTAGCGCCGAACTGGTTCGCCGCGCCACCGAGAACGCTGCGGCGAATGGCCTGGACATTCTCGCCGAGTATCGCCTCGCCAACCTCTTCGAGACCACTCCGGACAGCCTGGCGGCGCTCGGCTGCTTTGACAAAATGCTGATCGACCCGCCGCGCGAAGGCGCTCTCGAACTGATCAAATCGCTCGACGCGGATGGCCCGCGGCGGATCGTCTACATTTCCTGCAGTCCCGCCACGCTGGCACGCGATGCGGGCATTCTGGTTGCCCAGAAACATTACCGGCTGCGCGGTGCCGGCGTGGTCAATATGTTTCCGCAAACTTCGCACGTCGAATCGATCGCCCTCTTCGAGCGCATGCCGGCGAGCTGAGCCTCGCCCTGCAGCGCCGTGCAGCTCCGCAGACCACAGCGGTGCTTCGCTTTGTGACAGAATCCGCCCGTGTTGGCGCGATCATTGGGCGGGAGAAAATCATGCACATGGCGGATGCACTGTTGTCGCCGGCTGTTGGCGGAACGATGTGGGCAGTATCGGCGGGCACCATTGCCTATTGCTCGAAAAAGGTCACGGACGAACTCGATGAGCGCAAGGTGCCGTTGATGGGCGTTCTCGGCGCCTTCCTTTTTGCTGCCCAGATGATCAACTTCAGCATCCCCGGCACCGGTTCGAGTGGCCATCTCGGCGGCGGGCTGCTGCTGGCGATTCTGCTCGGGCCGCATGCAGCTTTTCTGACCATTGCCTCGGTACTGGTGGTGCAGGCACTGTTCTTTGCCGACGGCGGTCTGCTGGCTCTCGGCTGCAACCTCTTCAATCTGGGATTTTTGCCGGCATTCATTGCCTACCCCCTGATCTATCGGAAAATCGCCGGTGAGCGGCCAGGCCAGCTGCGCCTGAGCGTGGCGGCCATCGTCGCGGCGACCGTCGGGCTGCAACTGGGAGCGTTCGGGGTCGTCGTCGAGACGGTCAGCTCGGGGATTTCGTCGCTGCCTTTTGCCACTTTCGTGCTGTTCATGCAGCCCATTCATCTGGCTATCGGAATGGTCGAAGGCGTGCTGACGGCCGCGATCGTCTCGTTCGTCCATCGTGCGCGGCCAGAATTGATCGGTGCAGCCCGGTCGACGGTCACGCCTGGCCAGCCATCGCTGCGCACGCTGCTGCTGGCTTTCCTTGCCGGGGCCGTGCTGACCGGTGGACTGTTTTCCTGGTTTGCGTCGAAAGACCCGGACGGACTCGAATGGGCGATTGCCCAGGTAAGCGGCGAGGCCGGGCTCAAGGGACCCGAGCAGGGAATCCACGCCGCACTGGCCGCGCTCCAGGAAAGGATCGCGATCCTGCCGGATTATGCCTTCCGGAAGGACGATGCTGAAGCGCAGGAGAACGGAGGCAGCGATACAAACGACGCGCATGGCGAAGCCCTTCCGGAAAGCCGGCTCGGCAGCAGCGTTTCGGGGATCGTCGGCGGTCTGCTGGCGCTGCTGCTGGCATTTCTGATCGGCTTCCTGCTCAAGAAATGCGCTCACCGCATGCCGCGTGCCGGTGGCTTGCCTTGACGGCGTGCTGCCGGGTGTCAGTCGCCTTGCTTCCCCTCTGAGCGCGCCGCATGGCATCGATCGTGGGCATGGCCGCAAACTTTCGTCGCCTCGACCAGTTTGCCCGCGCGGATACCGCCATCCACCGTCTCGATGCCCGCGCCAAGGTGGTGGCGACGCTGGCTTTCATCGTTGTCGTGGCGTCTTTCGACCGATATACGGTAGCGGCCCTACTGCCATTTTTCATTTTTCCGATCGTTCTGGCCGCACTCGGCAAGCTGCCGACGGCGTATGTCGCCGGGAACGTTGCCGTGGCCATCCCGTTCGCGCTGGCGATTGGCCTCTTCAACCCGCTTTTCGACCAGCAGGTGCTTTTCAAGCTGGGGGCGATCCCGATCAGCGCCGGCTGGATTTCCTGCGCGTCGATCGTCGTGCGTGCCGTGCTCACTCTCAGTGCCGCGCTGATTCTCATCGGTGTGACCGGATTTCCTGCGGTTTGTGAAGCGCTTGAGCGCCTCGGCATGCCGAGGGTCCTGGCGATGCAGATGCAGTTCCTCTACCGCTACCTCTTTGTCCTGATCGAGGACGCCAGGCGCAGCGTTCGCGCGCTGGAACTGCGCTCGTGTGGCCGCTCACCGCACTTGCCGACCGTCGCCTCGCTGATCGGATTTCTCCTGCTGCGAACCTGGCAGCGGGCAGATCGCATCCACATGGCGATGCTCGCCAGGGCCTACCGCGGTGATTTCCACAGCCGGAAGGTGGGGAATTTCGGTAGCGGCGAAGTCGCCTTTGTCGCTGGCTGGCTGCTCCTCTTCGGTCTGTTGCGTGCGTACGATGCGTCGCAGCTTCTTGGTGTGCTGGTCGGGCGGGTGCTGCCGTGAGTCATCATCTCATCGAGCTGAAGCGCCTTGGCCATGTCTATCCGGATGGTACCGCCGCGCTAACCGATGTTTCGCTCCGCATCACGCACGGCGAGTGCGTTGGCGTCATCGGTGCCAATGGCGCTGGCAAGTCGACGCTGCTGCTGCACCTGAACGGTTGCCTGGTTTCCAGCTCGGGTGAGGTGCGAGTGGGCGAATTCCCACTGGTCAAGGCCACCCTGCCACAGATCCGGCGCACCGTCGGCATGGTCTTCCAGGATCCCGACGATCAGTTGTTCATGCCGACAGTCCTGGACGACGTCGCCTTCGGGCCGCTCAATCTCGGCTTGCCGCCGGCCGAGGCCGAAGAGCGCAGCCGTGATGCCCTCGTTCTGGTCGGCGCCTGGCACTTGCGCGACAAGCCACCGTACCTGCTTTCCGGTGGCGAGAAAAAGCGCGTCGCCATCGCCACGGTGCTGGCCATGTCGCCAGACATTCTCGTCCTGGATGAACCGACCAGTGGCCTCGATCCGTTCGCACGCCGGCAACTGATGGCGCTGGTCAAGGACTTTCGCCACACCCGGATCATTGCCAGCCACGATCTCGACCTAGTGATGGATCTCTGCGAGCGCACCGTTGTTCTTCACGAAGGACGGATCGCCGCGGACGGGGAAACGCGCGAACTTTTCCGGGACGACGTGCTGCTCGCGCAGTGCCGGCTGGAGAAGCCGTTTTCGATGCAGGGGTGTCCGGTGTGTGGGGTCGTTCGGCGGATCGACTGACGGCGTCTGACGGGTATCCGTACCGCTCAGTGCCGCCATGCGTGGCTGACGATTTCGCGGATCAGGTGCAGGCGACGGTGAAAGAAATGGTCGGCGCCGGGAACGACGATGACCGGCAGGTCCAGCGGCTTGGCCCAGGCAATGACGTTGACCAGCGGCACAGTGGTGTCTTCGGAACCGTGAATGACGATGGTATCTCTCGGCACGGCCTTGGTGTGGTAAGTGCGAGCGCCTTCGACAAAACCCGAGGCGGTGCCGACGAGCACCAGCCGCTGTGCAGGGTGGCCGGCTGCGAGCAGTGCTTCGGCGACGCGGGTCACCACATAGGCGCCGAAGGAGAAACCGGCGAGCGCGACCGGCAGATTGCCATAGCGACACATGGCTTCCTCGAGCACGGCCAGCAGGTCCTGGCTTTCGCCGTTACCCTCGTCGTGTTTTCCCTCGCTCAGGCCGATGCCACGGAAATTGGGACGCAGCGCCACGTAGTCGAAGTGGACGAAGGTGCGCGCCAGCGTCTGCACCACCTTGTTGGTATTGCCGCCGCCGAACAGCGGGTGCGGATGGGCGATCAGCGCGATACCGCGCGGCGCGCCGGGATTCTCGACGGTGATGTCGATCTTGCCGACCGGTCCATCGATCAGCAGTTGTTCTGCCTGCGGTCTCATCGTTTTTCCTTCACTGATGTCGCGCTGTTTCGGTTTAGATGCGCAGACGGTCGACGACCCGCCCGTGTACCAGATGCTCCTGGATGATCTCCTCGATGTCTTCGCAGTCGACGTAGCTGTACCACACCCCTTCAGGGTAGACGACCAGTACCGGTCCCTGGTCGCAACGGTCCATGCAGCCGGCCTTGTTGATGCGGATCTTGCCGGCGCCCTTGAGGCGCAGTTCGCCGATGCGGTCCTTGGCGTAGGTCTGGGCGGTGGTGGCGCCGGCATTGTTGCAGCAGGTCTCGCCCTCGCCGCGCTGGTTGCAGCAGAAAAAAACATGATGCTTGAAATAGCTCATAAGGCAGGCTCCTTCGGGTGGATTGCTGGCTGCGGCGCCTGATTCTAACCCCGATTCTGCTCTCGCCGTTGCCGGTAGCAGACATCAGTCTGCAAATCTGCCGACTGCGGGCAGCGATATCGCATAAAATGCCGGTAGCCTTGGTGTCGATGGTCGGGAACCCCTGCCGCGGTCGCCTCACCGATGCCCATTCTGACCATTCATGAATATCCGCGAGGACCCGTACGTCATTCTTGGCGTACACCGCCATGCATCGCTTGACGAAGTCAAGCGCGCGTATCGTCGGCTGGTCATGCAGTGGCACCCGGATCGTAACCACTCGTCGGCAGCCGGCAAAGAGTTCTTGCGCATCCAGGCTGCCTACGAACTGCTGCTCGACCCGCAACGCCTGGCCGAATGGCGGTTGACGCAGGCGGCAGCGGCCAGGGAGGGCCGCCCGCCTGCCGCCGCTCCGGTTGCCGAGGATCTGACGCAATCCCTGACACTGACGCTCGAAGAAGCGGCGGCGGGTTGCCTGAAAAACATCGAACTGCTGCATCACTTTCGCTGTGCGAGCTGCCGTGGCAGCGGTCGCTTGCAGCACAAGCACTCGCTGCCTTGTCCGCGCTGCAACGGCTGCGGTCGGGTCGCTCGTAAAGGTGGCGGCACGAGTGTGTGCGAAGGATGCGCCGGGCGCGGTTATCTGCGCGAAACGGAGTGCAACGATTGCATGGGCAGTGGCTGGCGCCAGGAATGGCGAACTCTGGCCGTGCGCGTGCCGCCGGGGCTGCGCGACGGCGAGCGACTGCGCCTGGCCCGACAGGCGCCACTGACTCCCGGCAACGCCATCGCGGGCGACCTCTACCTTGAAATCAGCCTGGCCGCACATCCGCTGTTCGTCCTCGATGGCCATGATCTGCATTGTCAACTGCCAGTGAGCATTTTCCGCCTGCTCGGCGGTGGCCATGTCGAGGTGCCGACCTTGCGTGGCACGACCCGCTTCGAACTGCCGCCGCAGCGTTCGCTTGAGCAACGTCTGACGGGCCTGGGTTTCCCACACCGACAAGGTGCTGCAGTCGGCGATCTGGTGCTGCATCTGCAGTGCATCTGCCCGCAGGCTGTTGGTCCCGAGGATCTTGCGCTGCTTGAACGACTCGAAATGCACCTGGCGGCCGACATTGAGCAACGAGCGCCCCAACTCGCTGCCTGGGAACGCCAGTTGCGTGCTCGCCGCCAACCGGGCGACGTTTGAGCGGCCAACCGGTCTACAAGTGGCGGCCGACCAAGGTCAGATAGGGCAGGGCGATGAAGGGCCAGAAACTGGCGACCCAGCGCGTGAGGCCGTTGAAGTTGAGGAAGTGTCCTTGTCGCCAGGCTGCCAAGGCCGCTTCCGAGTAGGGGTTGGCCGGCGTCAGATTGACCAGCGCGCTACCGGCCATCAGCGCTACACCAGCCAACGCGATACGGATGGGCGCCGGCAGCAGCAGCAGCAGCGAGAGCAGCACGCCACCGATCAGCAGCCCGAGCTCGGCACCCGGTGTCAGCCAGGCAAAAGCCTCCTGCGGAGCAACCAGGACCGCCGCGGCAAACGTCCTGATGGCCAGGGCGAGCACGAAGAAGAGCAGCAGCGCGAGATGCGGCGCGGCCTGGTCGGCCAGCAGTGTGCGTGCCAAAAGGCCGATGACGATGGTGTTAAGCGCAATGACACTGGCTTCGAGAACGAAGAACGAGTGCGCCGCGTAGGGAACCGCAGGCGTCAGTTCGAGCACGCTGCGCAGGTCGCCGGTGGTGAACAACAGTGTTTCCGGAGAGAGCTGCGTCAACAGCCAGGTGCCGAGCAGCACCAGACCGAGTTCGAGGTGCTCCAGCGGCGCCAGAAGGGTCTGCTGGATCTCGCCGATGCGCCGGAAGATTTGCCGGCCACTGGAGAACGCGATCACCGCGCCGATGGCAGTACCGGCGGTGTTGCATGCCAGGTCAAGGTTCGAAGACACGCGTGAAGGCAACCAGTTCTGCAGGAATTCCATGGCCAGACTCAACAGGCTGCCAAGCAGTAGTGCGACGAGGGTTGCGGTCCAGCGCCCGCCGGGCAGCCGGCGCGGCTCCAGCGCCAGCGCCAGCAGAAAGCCCAGCGGCACGTAGGCAAGGACGTTGACCATCAGGTCGAAAACTGTCCAGTAACGCGGCCAGGCCGCGTCAATGAACTCCAGCGGTGAGACGCCGAGGTCGCGCCAGTTGGCGAAGGGATACAGGCTCGCGTAGATGATCAACACGAGGTAAGCCAGCGCCAGATACCGCGACAGCCGCAACAAACGTGCGGGTGGCGGCGCAGGGGATTCGTTGGCTCTGGCAGGAGCTGAGGGTGACGGTCGCGGGGTTTGCTCCATCAAGTCACCGCCAAGCGTTGAAAATCCGCAATTCTAGCGCCTTGTAGGGAAAAAGCGCGATGACAGTCTGGTCGTCTGGTCCCGGAGATTTTTTGGCCCAGTTCTATCTTAAATTTGCCGATCCCGCTGTATAACGGATCAGGCTCCTGAGGCGCCGCCACCGGCTGCCGCCCGTTGTAGACGGTCGGCAACTGCTGCCCAGGTCGGGGTTGCCGGAATTTCCTCGACGATGATCAGCTCGGCGTCGGCCTGATCCAGTTCACGCAGGGCAGCGTAGAGCGCACTGGCGTAAGCGCGTGGATTGGCCGGCAAGCGGCGGCAAGTGTGTGCTGTCGGCGTAGCGGGCAAGCGACTGTGAAAGAGTACGGCACAGCGCCGACCCGTGCTCTGCAAAAGGTCGATGACCTCGAAAAGGCGCGCGGGTGGTACCAGGCGCAGTGGCGTCGTTGGCGCGTAGTGCGCGGCCAGCGAACCGGAAACCCGCGGTATGTCGCCGTCCGGCGGACGAGTGACGATCTGTGGCATGACGCCGATGACCGTTGCGATCTGTTCGGGAGTGACCCGCCCCAGGCGCAGCAGACGCGGCGGCAGCGACTCAGCGGGTGTTAGATCGAGAATCGTCGACTCGATGCCGACCGGGCAGCGGCCGCCGTCGAGGATCAGGGGTACGGCATTGCCGAGTTCCTCGCGTACATGTGCGGCCGCGGTCGGGCTGATGCGGCCGAAGCGGTTGGCCGACGGTGCGGCGATGCCACACATGCCGGACAGCCCGCCGCCGGCGCGGGCATAGGTGCGCAGCAGGTCCAGTGCCAGGGGGTGCGCCGGCACCCGCAGGCCGACGCTGTCCTGACCGCCGGTGACAACCTTCGGTACCGCCGCCGCGCGCTTGAGGATCAGGGTCAGCGGGCCGGGCCAGAAGGCTTCCGCGAGTTCCCAGGCGGCGCTGGGAATGTCCCGTGCCCAGCGGTCGAGATAGCCGTCAGCCGGCAGGTGTACGATCAGCGGGTGATCAGCCGGTCGCCGCTTGGCCGCAAAGATCCGGGCGACGGCGACCGGGTTGGCGGCATCGGCGCCGAGGCCATAGACCGTCTCGGTTGGAAAGGCAACCAGTTCGCCGGCTTGCAGCAGCGCTACGGCATGATCGAGGTCGTTTTTTTCAGGGCGCATCGACGATCCCGATCGCGGCGCGCGCGGCCATCGCGACTCGCCGGGCACGTTCCGGGTCACCATCGAGAACGGTGAAGTGTCCCATCTTGCGACCGGGACGGGCGTGATGCTTGCCGTAGAGATGCAGCTTGAGGGTTGGAAAAGCGTACAGTTTCGACCAGTCGGGCTCGCGGTAGTGATGGCCGGCTGGTGTGGTTTCATACCAGAGATCACCGAGCAGATTGACCATCACCGCGGCCGAATGCGCCCGCGTTTCGCCGAGCGGCAGGCTGCACAGGGCACGCACTTGCTGCTCGTACTGACTGGTGAGGCAGGCGTCGAGGGTGTAATGACCGCTGTTGTGCGGGCGTGGGGCCATTTCATTGATCAATAGTTCGCCGCGTACGACGAAGAACTCGACGGCCAGGGTGCCGATATAACCCAAGCCCTCGGCAATCCTGGCAGCCAGTGCGGCGGCCTCGGCACGCAGTTCGGTCGATGCACGCGCCGGCACCAGCGAGACATCGAGAATGCCCTTGCGGTGACAGTTCTCGGCGGCCGGAAAGCTTGTCACGATGCCGCTTTCGTCGCGCGCCAGGACCACTGAAACCTCGTAATCGAGGGCGAGCCGCTGTTCGAGCACGCAGGTCTCGCCTTTGAACTGCTGGAAAGCGGCGATCGCCTGCTCAGGGTTGGCGACCAGGGCCTGTCCCTTGCCATCGTAACCGAAGCGGGCGACTTTCAGGATTCCGGGGAAAAGGCCGGCAGCGGCCTCGCGCAGATCCTGTTCACTGTGCACCGCGGCGAAGGCGGCGTGTGGCAGGGCCTGGTCACGCAGGAAGGTCTTTTCGGTGATGCGGTTCTGGCAGACGCTGACCGCGGCGGCCGAGGGGCGCACGACCACGAACTTGTCGAGATAGTCAAGGGTGCCGGCCGGGACGTTCTCGAACTCGGTGCTGATGGCCGCGCAGCCCTGCGCCAGTTCGTCCAGTGCTGCAAAATCCTCGTACGCCGCCAGCAGATGACGATCGGCGATCAGAGCTGCGGGGCTGTGTGGGTCGGGGTCGAGAACCCAGACGGGGTAGCCCATCTCGTGCGCTGCCGCAACGAAGAAGCGGCCGAGTTGGCCGCCGCCAAGCATTCCGAGAATTGCCGGGGGAAGAATCATCGTGCCGTACCGGGAAAGTCGTTGGGGTGACTGGTCAGGAATGTCGCTCACACCTCCGGCAGCTTCATGGCCATCACCTTCTCGGCCTGTGCACGACGAAAGTCGCCGAGGCGCCCGGCGAGTGCCGGATCGCCGGTGGCCAGCATGGCGACGGCGAACAGGGCGGCATTGGCAGCGCCGGCTTCGCCAATGGCGAAAGTGGCCACCGGAATCCCCTTCGGCATCTGTACGATCGAGAGCAGCGAATCCTGACCGGACAGGGCTTTCGATTGCACCGGCACGCCGAGTACCGGCACGGTGGTCTTGGCCGCCAGCATTCCCGGCAAATGGGCGGCGCCGCCGGCGCCGGCGATAATGGCTTTCAGTCCACGCTGGCCGGCCGCGGCCGCGTATTCGAACAGCAGATCCGGGGTGCGATGCGCCGAAACGACGCGCGCCTCGAAGGGCACGCCAAACTCCTTGAGCATCACCGCCGCCGCCTGCATGGTCGGCCAGTCGGAATCGGAGCCCATGACCACGCCGACCAGCGGTTCGCGTTGCGCCATCAGCGTGCTTCCCTTTCGGCGGCTTCAAGGGTGTTGGCGAGCAGCATGGTGATGGTCATCGGCCCGACGCCGCCAGGCACCGGCGTGATTGCCGAGGCGACTTCGCTGACCGCTGCAAAATCGACGTCGCCGCAAAGTTTGCCGTCAGGCAGGCGGTTGATTCCGACGTCGATGACCACCGCGCCCGGTTTGACCATCCCTGCGGTGACGAAACGCGGCTTGCCGAGCGCGGCGACAAGGATGTCGGCGCGGCGCGTGTGAAAGGCCAGGTCGCGGGTCTGCGAATGACAGATGGTGACCGTTGCGCTGGCCTGCATCAGCAACATTGCCATCGGTTTGCCGACGATGTTCGAGCGTCCGAGGATTACCGCTTCCTTGCCCTTGAGATCAATGCCTGCCTCGGCAAGGAACTTCATTACGCCATAGGGCGTACAGGGGATGAAGCGAGGGTGACCCTGCATCAGCGCGCCGACGTTCTCGGCGTGAAAACCATCGACATCCTTGCCGGGGCAGATCGCCTTGAGCACCGCGTCGCTGTCGAAGTGCTTCGGCAATGGCAACTGCACGAGGATGCCGTGTATCTTCGGGTCGGCATTGAGTTCGGCGATCCTGGAGAAGACCCGTTGCGGCTCGACGTCGGGCGCATATAGGATCTTTTCCGAGTGGAAACCGGCCTGTGCACAGGCATTCACCTTGTTGCGCACATAGACCTGGGAAGCGGCGTCCTCTCCGACCAGAATCACCGCCAGGCCAGGGCGGGTGCCGTGGCTGGCCAGGAGCGCTTCGGCACGCGTCTTGAAATCGGCGCGCAGTTTTTTCGCCAGCGCGTTGCCGTCGAGGATTGTTGCCGTCATCTTGGTTTTCCTGGAGTGTTATTCTCGGATGCCCGGAAGGAATAAGAAATCCGTCGATCGGGGCGTCAGATGCCAGCGCCCCAACTGCGCCGGTCGACGATGAGGAGGTGATTCTATCGCAAATCAGGCGCCCTCTCGGCTTTCGTCGTCAGTTTCGGCTACTGCCCGACGCCTCGGCGATCACCCAAGGCCATCGTCCGCAGCCATGCCGGCGGGTGGCTTTTCCCGGCAGCACTGGGTTCACCTGCGGCAGCGTCTTGCGGATCAAGGCCGTTTGCGCCAGGCGCGCAGCCAGCCCAGGCCGGCGGAGGTGTCGGCGCGCGGGTGGTACTCGCAGCCGACCCAGCCGTCGTAGCCACTGGCGTCGAGCATTTCGAACAGATAGGGGTAATTGACTTCGCCACTGTCGGGTTCGTTGCGCTCGGGGACGCCCGCGATCTGCAGGTGGCCGATACCCGCCCGGTACTGGCGATACTTCATGGCGATGTCGCCCTCGACGATCTGCAGATGATAGAAGTCCATCTGCACCTTGAGATTGTCGGCGCCGACCGCAGCGACAATGGCGTGTGCCTCGTCCTGCCGATTCAGGAAATAGCCGGGCATATCACGCGTATTGATCGGCTCGATCAGTATCGTCCGGCCTTCGGCGGCGGCCAGCGCGCAGGCGAGGCGCAAATTGCGGAGGTAGGTATCGCGGCAGGCTGCCCTGCTCATTCCCGACTTGGGGATGCCGGCCATCACGTGAAGGCGTTCGTTGCCAAGCACCCGCGCATAGTGCAACGCCTGCTCGACGCCCGCGGCGAATTCGACATGGCGGCCGGGCAGGCAGGCAATGCCGCGTTCGCCGGCCGACCAGTCGCCCGGTGGCAGGTTGAACAAGGCCTGTTGTAGGCCATGCGCCTGCAGTCGGGTGGCGATCTCTTCCGCCGGGTAGTCATAGGGAAACAGGTATTCGACGCCTTCGAAGCCATCCACGGCAGCGGCGGCAAAGCGTTCAAGAAACGGCAAGTCCTGGTACATGAAGCTCAGGTTGGCGGCAAAACGGGGCATTCCGGCTTTCCTTTGACAAGGTTGGGTCATGACGCACCGGCTTGATCAGTAGATACCGGCAGCGACCGGAACAGGAGCAAATAGGGAACCGCACCGGCAACGGCGAACACAAGCAGAATGATACCGAACGTCGCGATGCCAACGCCAATCGTGATGGATACGCCGAACGACCTGGGACTTGCTGTCTGATCAGAATCAGGGCAGACCTCCATTCGAGACACCTGCCGGCATGGCCCCTGAAAAGCTCCTGACCATCGTGTCGATGAACGTACAATACCGCACCGACGCGTCCTGTGCGGCTGATTCTCCACTGTTGCCTGATCCATCACGGCATGAACATCCTCGATCAAGTCTTTTTTCTCGCTATTTCCGACTGCGCCGGCCGCGCGGGCCCGAGACGATGTTGAGCCGTCTGCTGGTCGCTGCCGTGTGGTTCCTGCACTTCCTGCCGCTGCCGGTACTGGCGCGTCTGGGCAATGCGCTGGGCAGCCTGATTTTCTCCCTGGCTAGACGGCGCCGACACATTGTGCTGGTGAATCTTGGCCTGTGCTTTCCACACATCGATGCACACCAGCGCCGGCAATTGGCAAAGGCGCATTTCAAGGTCCTGACGCGCAGCGTGCTGGAACGTACGCTGCTCTGGTGGGCGAGCCGACAGCGACTGTCGCGCATGATCCGGTTAGAGGGCGAGGAACGGATGCGGGCATTGCTCGATGCTGGACGTCCGGTACTGCTGCTGGCGCCGCACTTCGTCGGGCTAGACGCTGGCGGCGTGGCGATCGCCATGCGCTTCAACTCCGCGAGCATTTACGCCGTCCAGTCCAACCCCGTTTTCGACCGCCTGCTGCTGCGTGGCCGCCAACGTTTTGGTGACCAGTTGCTTCTCTCACGCCAGGAAAGCGTCCGTGCCAGCGTGCGGGCAATGAAGGCCGGGCGGCCACTGTACTACCTGCCGGACATGGATTTCGGTAAGCGGGATTCGATCTTTGTCCCCTTCTTTGGCGTGCAGACGGCAACCGTTCCCGGTTTGTCGCGGCTGGCACGGCTCGCAGGTGCTGTCGTCATTCCCTGCGTGACCCGTCTGCTGCCCGGTGGTGAGGGCTATGCGGTGACAGTCGGCGAGCCATGGCAGGATTTCCCTTCCGCCGATGTCGAGGCCGATACCCGCCGCATGAACACCTGGATCGAGGCTGCCGTACGAAGCATGCCCGAGCAGTACTATTGGGTACATCGCCGTTTCAAGACTCGTCCTCCGGGCGATCCGCGCCCTTATTGATCACCTTCCCTTCCGCGCCCGCCCGGCCTGCTTTCTGCGTCGGGCGAATGGACGCCGGCGCAGGTATACTCACCGCTTTCGTCGGCCGGCAAGCACTGCTGTGCGGGCCGCACCCCTGATCTTCTGAGACTTCGACCTTGGCACTGACTCTACTCGGACTGTCTGGCGCGCTGACCCACGATCCTTCGGCGGCGCTCTATATTGACGGAAAACTCGTCGCGGCGGCAGAGGAGGAACGCTTCGTTCGCGACAAGCACGCCAAGAACCGCATGCCCTACGAGGCCGCGAAATTCTGTCTGGAGTTTGCCGGCATCACGCCTGCCGAGGTCGATGCGGTGGCCATTCCGTTTGCCCCGATCAGCCTCGCCGAACCGGCGCGCTGGCACTATGCAAAACGCTACTGGTACGCTCCCGAGCGGGCGCTAGACGCCATTCTGACCGGCAACCGACGATTTTTCCGTTACCGCCGGCGTATCGAGTGGTGCCTGCTGCAACTCGGTTTCGATCTCAAGAAGGTCGAGGTCGTGCCGGTCGAGCATCATCTGGCGCATGCGGCGAGTGCCTACCATTGCTCTGGATTCAGGGAGAAAACCGCGGTTCTCGGCATCGACGGCAAGGGTGAATATGCCACCACCTTTTTCGGCTACGGCGAGAACGGCAAAATTCACAAGATCAAGGAATTCTACGACCCCGATTCGCTGGGGGGGTTGTATGGCGCCCTGACCGAGTATCTGGGCTTTGAAATGCTCGACGGCGAGTACAAGGTGATGGGAATGGCGCCTTACGGCGATCCGGACCGCTACGATTTCTCGCGTCTGGCAAAGTTCGAGAACGGCGAACTGAAAATCAACACCGACTACGCCAACGTGATCGGTGTCCGCCGCTACAAGGAGAAAGGCAAGGGCTACTATTTTTCTCCGAAGCTGGTCGACTGGCTTGGTCCCCGGCGTGCGGGAGACATCGCCGACGATCCTTACATCCACTACGCGGCAAGCATGCAGAAACTCTTCGAGGATCTGTCGCTGCAGATGATCGAACATTACCTCGGCGACATTCTACGCGAGACCGGCCGGCTCGCTTTTTCGGGTGGTGGCGCGCTCAACGTCAAGCTCAACCAGAAGATCATCGCCCTCCCGGAGGTGCGCGAACTCTTCGTCCAGCCGGCTTCCGGCGATGCCGGAACGGCCGTCGGCGCAGCCGCCTACGTGTCGGTGGCGCGCGGTGTCCCGGTCGAAAAAATGGAACATGTCTACCTTGGCCCGGCGTACAGCAACGAAGACGTCATTGCCGCCTGTGCCCGACATCCGGCGCGCCCGTCATGGCAGCGGCTCGACGATGTGCCTCAGTGCATCGCCCGGCTGCTTGCCGAAGGCCAGCCGGTGGCGTGGTTCCAGGGTCGAATGGAATTCGGCCCGCGCGCCCTGGGCGGCCGTTCGATCCTCGGTTGCCCGAGTGCCCCCGGTGTTGCCGACCGGATCAACGCGCAGATCAAGTTCCGTGAGCGCTGGCGCCCGTTCTGCCCGAGCATGCTCGACCGTGTCGGCCCGCAGATGCTCGGTAGTGCCCATCCGGCGCCATTCATGACTTTCACCTTCGAAGTGGCGAAAGGCTGGAAGGAACGCGTCCCCGAAGTCGTGCACGAAGACGGCAGTTCGCGTGCGCAGGTACTGCGGCGCGAATTCAACCCGCGCTACTACGACCTGATGGTCGAATTGGAAAGACTGACCGGTAACGGCGTCGTTCTCAATACCTCGCTCAATCGTCGTGGCGAAGCGATGATCTGTTCGCCGACCGACGCGCTGAACATGTTCTTCGGTTGCGACCTGCAGTACCTGGTCATGGAAGACCTGCTGGTAGCCAAGGCGGCCGCGCAGACGCCGGCGCTGCCGATTTGACGAGGCAGCAGCGCTCGGGAGATACTTTGCGTCGTGCGTTCGAATCGCCAGACACTCGCGTCACCGGGTCGGCGTCGATGCTTGCGGCGGCCTCCCGCTATTTCGGCGCTGATGGACGCCTTCTTTTGCTTAGAGTGCCGATGGACCTCCGGTAGCGGCGCGCTCATTTGGTGAATGATGAATAAAATCAATCTTCTATTTGCAAAAAACGTAATCGGCAGAAAAACGGCAGAGCAGGAGTTGTCGTTTCTGATGTGGGTGGAGAATCTCGCTTTCGACAAGCATGTCGATGTCGTCTGGGCCGGTGAAGACGGGGTCTGGCATACCCTGGCGGCGACGTATCACAGCCGCATTGATCAGGACAAGGAGTACTGGTTCGCCCGTGCTACATTCCCCCTGGTCACCGCCGCACCGCTACCCGGAAATGTCGAGTTCGCCTTGCGCTATCGCGTTCTGGGTAAGGAATACTGGGATAACAATCACGGCAGGAACCATGCCATTCAGGCCGATTCAGGAATCCTGGTGGCGGATCGGCGCCCGCTTCTGAATGTCGGCTACGAGCATAGTCTGGCCGATGGCCAATGCTTTCTGCCGATTGTCGTGGCAACCGAAAAGAGTCTGCAAGCCAAGGGCGTTACGGTGCATTGGACTGCCGACGATTGGCAGCGCACGCACAAGGCGCACTGCCGACACCTGAGCAAGTACTGGGACCGGGAGTATCTCAGCAATGCGAGAAATCCCAATCAATACGGCTGCCAGATTTGGAATGCCGTGCTGAAGGTGGACGACGCGTGGCGGGTGCAATACCGGCTTTCCTGCGAAACCCGCCAGCGCGTCCTCTGGGACGACAATTTCGGCAAGAACTATACAGTCCAGCGCCTGCCGCTCAAGGTGCTGATCCTGAACCTGCATTGCCGGCAGGAAGAGAACCAGGATGACAAGCTTTCGCAAATCGCCAAGGCGATTGGTTCCCTCGATGTTGACATCGTCTGTCTGCAGGAAGTGGCGGAACTCTGGAATGACGGCGAGGGCGACTGGGAAACGAATACGGCGAGGATCATCAACGAACGTCTCGTCTCCCCCTATCACCTGGTGACGGACTGGTCGCATCTGGGCTTTGGGCATTACCGCGAGGGGGTGGCCATTCTCAGCCGATATCCGGTCGAGAAACATGCTGCGAAATATGTCTCGGCGAGTTCCGACCCCTACAGCATTCACTCCAGAAAGGTCGTCATGGCCCAGGTCAGGGTGCCGTATTTCGGTTTGCTGAATGTCTTCTCCTCGCACCTGAGCTGGTGGGAGGACGGATTTGCGGAGCAGTTCGACAATCTGCGGCAGTGGGCCAGCGATGAACACAGCAGCGAACTCACGGCCACGATGCTTTGCGGGGATTTCAACATCAAGGCCGGTTCCAGGGGCTATCAATTCGTCGTCAATTCAAACGAGTATGCAGATCAGTTTCTGTCGGCCAACTCGCCGCAGATTTTCCGCAAGATTTTTGAGGCCAGGGAATCAGCTTGGGAACGTGCGCTGGAAGACGATCATCGAATCGATTATGTGTTTCTTCGCAGAGGGAGTCGCTTGCACGCAATCTCCGGCCAGATCGTGTTCACTGATGAGGATTATGGGCGAGTCTCCGATCATTTCGGCTACCTGGTAACATTCGAGCCTCTATGAGCTGCGGGTGCGGCAAATTCATTTGCCCATCACGGATTCTGGCGAGCACACATTAAATAGCATAGACCGTTTGGTCTCGATATCATGAGAACAGCAGAGCAATACGCACTACCCATCCATGGCAACCTGGGAGGGCCTTTCGTTCGGGTGAACGACTTTAACGAGAAATTTTATTTGCGTTGGGGAAAAATCAGCTTCGATGTGTACTTCGGCACCCAGGTAAATGTGAAAGTCATCCTGAGGGTCTATCGAAATAATAATATTTGCGAAACCTATATTGTCGATACCGATCCCTACGATATCCAGTGGAACCATCACAAACGGCGCACCCGGGATTTCTACATCCATCCCTCGTCCAGTAGCTTCGGGCCGGCCAACTGTATCAAGTTGGCCTTTGTGGTGCACCTCGACGAACACTCGATCGCCTCGCAGCTCGAATACATTTTCATGGACTGGCAGCAATTGCGCGAGGAGTCGCCGCAATATCGCAGGATCACCCCGGAATGGGCGACCAACAACCCCTATCGCACGCATGAGGTGAACGCCTGGCAGTTGCAGTGCGATGTGGACTGGTACAACCACCATTTTGAATCATTACGCCTGATTCCCAAGTTCACCAAGGGCCAGCAATATCACCCATACCATCCCAAACGCTTCATTCACGATCACATCGACAAGGTCATTCGCAGCAAGCACGCTCACCCCAATCGCTTCTGCACCATCAAGGTCAGCGTCGACTGCATCGACGACTACGACTTCACTCGCCACCTCGTACACGCTAGTGAAAACGGCGTCTGTGTACAGTGCATCGTCGACTGGCGGAAGATGACGCTCACCAACAGTCCGAACTACTCGCGCCTGAAGCGTGCCGGCATCGAACTGCTGGGCGTTTTCTGCACGCCACAACATCATCTGATCGAGGTCGATCCCGACATGCATACCAAGTTCGTCATCTTCAACGATGAGGATTGCATCCTGGGTTCGTTCAACATCACCTTCGATCGCTGGTGGGCGAATTGGGAATCGGGAATGACCTTTCATTCGAAAGGGGTCTGTCGTCTGCTCGACAACATCTTCCAGAGCGAGCGTGGCGGCGTCAATCAACGATATGGCATCGACCCGCTCAGCCATTTCAACCTGCTTTACACCTACGGCCGACACGCGCTGCTCAACGGCAAGCATTACCTCCCGCATCATGCCATCCTGGCCGAGATTCACCGCGCCAGGCATTCGATCAAGCTGACGCTGTTCCTGATCGGCAACCTCCTGGGCGAGCACGGCGACAGCGTCATTGATGCGCTGATCAACGCCAAACACCGCGGTGTGCATGTCCATATCCTGCTCAACGGGCATCTCGCACGGCAGGGTAAGGTGGGTGTCGAGCGTTCGATGCACGATGAGCTGAATCGCCCGCTCCTACCGGCCGCGCAGGGACTGCGGACGGCGGGGATTGCGGTCGGCCTGGTGTATGGACAGGATGATCACCCGGTGCCCTATTCGCCGATCCACTCCAAGTACTGCATCATCGACGAAGCGACGGTTATCGAAGGCAGTTTCAATTGGTACAACACGTCGGTGTTTTCCCATGACCTGACGGTCGTGGCCACCAATCGCGAAATGGCGAAAGCGTATCTGTACGAGTTTGAGCAGATCCAGCGCGTTTTCCGGATCTATTACTGAAGCCTGCGATCTGGCTGCGCGACAGCTGGCAAGAAACCCTTTGCCGGCTACGGCCAAATGATGCACAACGTGATGCACAATCCTCTTGACAACAGACGATTGACTCTGCTACCGGCGCCAAGGATACTTCGTCTACGCGTCTGAAACGCTTGACCGCAGGGGGGCATCATGTGCCCAACGCAGCGGCGAAAAGGTGTTCTGTTCGCAAATCTTTCCACCGACCGACACCCTGACGCTTTTGTCCCTGCATCGCTTTCATCCCATTCTGATTTCGGCCTTTTTCAACACCCTCTCACTATCGAGGAAATCATGTCCAAACTGTTCATCGAAGATCTTGCCCTCGAAGGCAAGCGCGCGCTGATTCGCGTCGATTTCAACGTCCCCCAGGACAAGACCACCGGCGCCATCACCAACACCAAGAGGATCGAGGCAGCTTTGCCGACGATAAAATATGCGCTGGACCACGGTGCCGCCGTCATTCTCATGTCCCACCTCGGTCGTCCCGACGGAAAGGTCGTGCCGGCATACAGTCTTGCACCGGTGGCGACCGCGCTTGCGGGTCTGATCGGACGCCCGGTACAGTTTCTGGCCGATTGTGTCGGGCCGGAAGTCGAAGCCGCCTGCACCGCGATCAAGCCCGGCGAAGTCATCCTGCTCGAAAACCTGCGCTTCCACCTTGAGGAAGAGGGCAAGGGCACGGTCACCAGCGCCGACGGCTCGGTTGCCAAGGTCAAGGCCAATCCGGAAGACGTCAAGGCCTTCCGCGCTTCGCTGACCCGGCTCGCCGACGTCTACATCAACGATGCCTTTGGCACGGCGCACCGCGACCACTCGTCGATGACCGGCGTGCAACTGCCCGATCGTGCTGCCGGCTACCTGATGAACAAGGAACTGGCTGCCTTCTCGGCCGTTCTCGAAACGCCTCAGCGGCCGTTGCTGGCGATCCTCGGCGGCGCCAAGGTCGCCGACAAGATCCAGTTGATCAACAATCTGCTCGACAAGGCCGACCAGATCATCATCGGTGGCGGCATGGCCTTTACCTTCAAGAAAGTCCTCTCGGGTATGCCGATCGGTAACTCGCTGTACGACGAGGAGGGCGCCAAGCTGGTCCCGGACCTGATGAAGAAAGCCAAGGAAAAAGGCAAGGAGATCCTGCTGCCGGTCGACTTCGTGATTGCCGACAAGTTTGACGCCAGCGCCAACACCGGCACCGCCAACGATGTCGATGGCGTTCCCGACGGCTGGTTGGGGCTCGACTGCGGTCCTCAATCGACGAAGATTTTCACCGACGCGATCCTGAAGGCCAAGACCATCATCTGGAATGGCCCGGCCGGCGTTTTCGAATTCGAGAAGTTCGAAGCCGGCACCCGGGCCATGGCTGACGCGGTCGTCCAGGCCACGGCTGCGGGTGCGATCACCGTCATTGGCGGCGGTGACACCGCCACCGCCGCTAAGAAATACGGCGCCGACAAGAAAGTCACGCACAGCTCGACCGGCGGAGGCGCTTCGCTCGAATACCTGGAAGGCAAGGTCCTGCCGGGCGTCGCCGCTCTTTCCGAAAAGTAAGGCGGTCGGCGGCCCCGCTCGGGGCCGCTGCCTGTCAAGCCATTCTGTAATATCACATCGTCACATCGAGGAATACCATGCGCAAGATTGTTATCGCCGGCAACTGGAAAATGAACAAGACCGTCGCCGAGTCAGTGAAGCTCGCCGCCGACGTCGTCGCTGCAGCCAAGGACATCAAGAATGTAGTCGTCGCCATTGCCCCGACCTACTTGGCTCTCGCCAAGGTGGCCGAGGTGGTCAAGGGAAGCAATGTCAAGCTGGCGGCGCAGGACGTGCACTGGGAAAACCAGGGTGCCTTCACCGGTAAGGTCAGCGCCGACATGCTCAAGGAAATCGGTGTCGATTTCGTGATCATCGGTCACTCCGAGCAGCGCAGCTACTTCGGCGAAACGGATGAAACCGTCAACAAGAAAGTCAAGAAGGTCCAGTCGCTCGACATGACGCCGATCATTTGCATTGGCGAGACGCTTGCCGAGCGGCAGGGCGGCCAGCTCGAAAGCGTTCTGACCACCCAGGTCAATGGTGCTTACGCGGGTCTTTCCGCCGACGATGCCCTGCGCACGGTGATCGCCTACGAACCGGTCTGGGCGATCGGTACAGGCGTCACCGCCAGCGACGACGAAGCACAGCAGGCACACGCCTTTGTCCGCGGCCTGCTGGCGCAACGGTATGGAGAGAACGTGGCCGAGTCGATCTCGATCCAGTACGGTGGATCGATGAAGCCCGAGAATGCGGCCGGCCTGCTGGCCCAGAAGGACATCGACGGAGGCCTGATCGGCGGTGCAGCGCTGAAGGCAGACAGCTTCCTCGGCATCATCACGCCGGGCGAATCAATCGGCAAGTAGTCTTTTCATGATCAGACGCGGCATCACTGACCGGATGATGCTCTGGCCGATCGTGTGGCCACTGGCGATGGGCATCGGCGGGGCGTTCGGACAGGACGTTCCGCCGTCGCAGGGCGCTGTAGCCAGAGTCGCGACGTCTGCGGCCAGCCATACCTTCTGGCGCATCGCCGAGGATGCCGCCATGCTGGCCGGTGGCCTGTCGGTGCAACTCGACAAGACTTTCCATCGCGAAGGCGAAGCGATGGTGGTCCGCATCGATATTCCGCGCGCAGGCTACCTCAACGTGCTCAGCGTTGGTCCCGACGATGTGCCGACCGTGCTGTTTCCAAACCGGCATCACCCTGACAATCGCGTTTCCGCCGGGTCACTGACGATTCCGAACGCGCAGATGACGTTCGAGCTGAAAGCCATGCCACCCGACGGCACAACGCTGGTGGCAGCTTTTCTGAGCAGGGAAGCGCTGGACTTCTACCAGAACGGGGACGGCGAGCGCGACGGAGAGGGTGCGATGCAGGACCCATTCGCCCGGCTTTCCATCGTCAGCCGCAACCAGCTCAGGCAATTGGCGGGGAAGAGCTTCGCGGTGCTGCCGCGTGCCGCGCCGCTGCTCGGCGGCATGGCGTACGGGGGGGTCTGCGCTGCGGCGAGTGATGCCTGTGACGCAGCGAGCATGCCGGGCCGAAGCGCCGGATTCGAAGACCGTCTGACGCCGGGGATACTGCTCGAATCCAAAGACGGAGTAAGTCTGCCCAAGGGCATCAAGCCGCGCCCGATTCATGAAAAAGGTATCCGCCTGACCAAGGTGTCGGAGGGCTTCATGCCGCGCTTGTACAACGATGCCGCAAGCTATTGCAGCATTGCCTACGGTCACCTGGTCAAGAAAGCACCTTGCGATGGTCAGGAACCACCCGAGTTCCGGCGAGGCATCAGCGAGCCACGAGGTGATTCGCTGCTGGTCCAGGACCTGCGGCGGGCACAGCTGGCGGTGATGGGCATGGTGACCACGGCGCTCAGCGACGGGCAGTATGCGGCGCTTTGTGATTTCACCTACAACGTGGGCGTCGGCAATCTGCAGAAATCGACGCTGCTGAAAGCGGTCAATGCTGGCGAGCATGAGCGCGTGCCGTTCCAGTTACGGCGCTGGATCAAGGTCAACGGCAAGGAATCTGCTGCGCTGAAGACGCGTCGAGAACGCGAGATTCAGTTGTACTTCGAAAGCAGTCCAATCCCCAAGATCCCGCCTGCCGACGAGGATTTGAGCGTGATTGACATCCGGATCGGGGAATAGGTGTCCGGGTGTCGGTGTCCGGGTGTCCGGATTGATCGTCTCGTTTCTGGCGAGAAGCCACTGAAGGAAGGCGGGGGGAACAAGCGAAACCACAGGGTTTGAAGAGCCAGACATTGCTGCCGAAAGGTCGGAGCTTGTGAATACATCTACTGCGCGACCGATCTGTTGCGTTGCTCAGTCGCTCACTCCTCCCGTCCATCCACTTGGGATGTCTCGTTGTTTGCTTCCGCGCGCCTTGCATTGCGCACTGTTCGCTACGATTTTTTCACAAGCTCTCAGCCAGCGATCAAGCCACCAAGGCGTCGTACGGCGTCCTCGACTTCGGGCGTGTGCGGGTTGCCGCAGTTGAGCCGCAAACAGTTTCGGTACATGCCGCTGGCCGAAAAGAGTTCTCCCGGGACATAAGCGACGCCGGCGGCGATGGCGCGATCGTAGAGCGCGGTGGTGTCCACCCCCTCGGGCAGTTCGACCCATAACACGAAACCGCCCTGTGGCCGGGTGATGCGCGTGGCGGTCGGGAAGTGCCGGGCCACCGACGCGCGCATGGCGTCCACCTGGCGCTCGTAGGTGCGTCGCAGTCCGCGCATGTGGCGCGCGTAGGCGCCCGATTCGAGGTACTCCGCGAGGACCTGCTGGGTGACCGGATTGGTGCCACCGCTGGTGATTGTCTTGTGCAGGGCGACTTGCGCCCGGTAGCGGCCGGCGGCCACGAAACCGATACGCAGGGCCGGCGACAGACATTTCGAAAAAGAAGAACAGAGCATCACATTGCCGGCCTTGTCGAAAGCCTTGATCGGCCAGGGACGCTCGCCGCTGAAATGCAGATCGCCGTAGATGTCGTCTTCAATCACCGCCACGCCGCGTTCGGCCATCAGCTTGGCCAGTCGGCGCTTGTGCTCGTCGGGCATGATGCTGCCGAGCGGGTTACTGGCGTTGGGCACCAGCAGGCAGGCAGCCACCCCGCTTTCGCGGGTGGCCAGGTCAAGCGCCTCGATCGACAGGCCGGTGCGCGGATCGGTGGGAATTTCCAGCGCCTTGAGTCCCAGAACTTCAAGTAGTTGCAGCATCAGGTGATAAGTCGGCGATTCGACTGCCACCGTGTCGCCAGGCCGGGTCACCGCGCGCAGGCAGAGTCCCAAAGCCTCGGTGCAGGAATTGGTGATCACGAATTCGTTGGCCGCCAGTGGTCCGGCCCAGCCCACCGAACAGAGCACCAATTGGCGAATCAGCGCCGGTTCGTCCATATTGATGTGGCTGCCGCCCTCGAGCAGCCGCGGATGGCGCCTCAAGACGCCGCCATAGAGTCGTTGCAGCGCGGCCAGTGGTAACAGCGTGCACGCCGGTAGGGCAGCTCCGAGTGGCACGACGCCCGGCTGCATGCCGGTTTGCAGGACGCGTATCAGACGCTGACTGACGTCGACCGGCACCGGCGCTTCAGGGGTCGAGCGGGCATTCGGCTGGGCGCGCGGCGATGCCGCATGGCGCACGAAGTACCCGGATTGCGGCCTGGCTTCGACAAGACCGCGATCCTCCAGATGGTGCAGCGCCTGCAGTACCGTTGAAACCGAAAGCCGCCGCTCGCGCGACAGACGCCGCACCGATGGCAGGCGTTCGCCCGGCCGCAAGTTGCCGGCGACGATGATGCCTCCCAGATCCTCCGCCAGTCGTTCGTAACGCAATAGCTCGTTTTGCATTGGCTCACCAGTACAGTTGTCCCGGACAATGACCAGTACAATTCGAAAAATAGCAAATTGTGCTGGTTACAATTTCTCTTTCTTGTAACTGTACCATGAAAGCCGAACGTTCTACACTGCGATTCGTCAACACAAGGAGAGACTGCCATGGACATCGACCTCTACAACACCGAGCTTTGCCTTAGCCACAACGCGCCGATCCGGCTGCTCTCTGCCCGGGGTGTGCGCATCCACTGCACGGCCGGCGTGGTCTGGCTGACGGTCGCGGGCGAAGCCGGCGACATTCTGCTGGTGCCAGGTGACAGTCACCTTGTCCGTGGCCGTGGCCTTGCCCTTCTGGAAGCCATTGGCAGTGGGCAGGTGCGCTTCGAAAAAGCTGCGCGGCCCCTGGCGACCTTCCTGCGAGCCCAGTGGCAGCAGTTGCGGCGCGGCCTTTCCGACCGGCCGTTGCGCGCTCGGCATTCCCCGCTTCGCTTGCCGGTGGCCTCCCGTCAACTCGGCGCATAGCCTTGTCCACCGGCGCGACTCCTGTAATTGCGCACGGGAGTCGCGCCTTTTGATGTGCCCGGTCAGCCGACACTCAGCTGCTCCCGGAGGGCCGCTCTGCTGGCGTTGCCGGTATCGAAAATCGGCGCATCGATCGACCATGCATCAGGCAGACCTCAGAAGCCTCTGTTTCCTTGCGGCAGGAAGAACAAAGGGCGTATGATCGCGCACCGGTGAGCAGGGTCTCGCCCTGCACTCCTGATTCTCATGTTCCTCAATCCGCCAGTCCGAATTTGCTGCGGATTTTCTCGATCACTGGTCCGGGTTGCAAACCATGCCTGGCTTGTCCTCCCCGCTGTTCGCCGTACTCGCCCTTGCTGGCCTCTTCGTCGTTCCGCCACCTGTCTTGGCGGCGGAGTCGGCCAGCGTGACCATCGATCTCGGAGCGGGGCCCAGCAATATCTTCACGCCGTCCGCCGCGCTCGGCGCCGGGGTGGACGGGCACGCACGTGGTGATGCGAGCGCCATTTATCGTCCGGCAACCTTGCGCGCTATGCGTTCGGTCGGTCTGCGCCCGCTGACTTATCGCCTGCGCACCGAGCTCGGCATCCAGGCCTGGCACTGGAATCCTCGCGGCCGCTGGAGTGACAGCAAGAACTCAGAAGGTTACTGGACTTCGGACGACCGTCCTGGTGATCCGATTCTGGTGTCCTTTGGTTATCGGCTGCCGCGCCGCGGCAACAGCATCGACCAGGCCAATGACGATGGCTATTCGCGGCTGGCCGATGGCGACCTGGCGACTTTCTGGAAGAGCAATCCCTATCTGGACCGTCGTTACACCGGCGAGGACCGGCACCCACAATGGTTGATCGCCGATCTGGGAGACAAAATCCCGGTGAACGCGATCCGCATCTTCTGGGGGATTCCGTATGCCGTGCGCTACGCCGTGCAATACTGGGATGGTGAAGACACGGATCTGCCGGACGGGTATCCCAAAGGCAGATGGCAAACCTTTCCCGACGGTCTGGTGACGCAGGGTCGCGGCGGTGACGGCATTCTGCGCCTGACTCGGGAGGCGTTACCGGCACGTTACCTGCGGGTGTTGCTCGAAGAATCCTCGGCCAGCGCGCCGGCGGGGGCCAGCGATCCACGCGATGCCCTCGGTTTCGCGGTGCGGGAGGTGGCCATCGGAATACAAGGAACGAGCGGCGAGTTGCACGATGCCGTTCGCCACGCCGCCAGCCGCGGCGGCCAGAGCCGCTTTTTCGTTTCCTCCACTGACCCTTGGCACCGCGCAGTCGATCTGGATCCGGGGGTGGAACAGGCCGGGATCGACCGGGTATTCGCCAGCGGGCTCACGCACGGCTTACCGATGCTGGTGCCGGTCGGGGTGCTGTACGATACTCCCGACAATGCCGCCGCACTGCTGCGCTATCTGAAGCGGCGCGGCTATCCGCTGCGAGGCATCGAACTTGGCGAGGAACCGGATGGCCAGTACATTGCTCCGGAAGACTATGGTGCCTTGTACCTGCAGGCGGCGGACGCGTTGCGCACAGTCGATGCGGGCGTGATTCTCGGCGGACCGTCGTTCCAGTCCTTGTGGAATGAGCCGATGATGGCCTGGGCAGGAACCTCGGTTGCGCCCGATCAACCGTGGCTGGCCCGGTTTCTGAGCTACCTGCAGGCGCGTGGGCGAGCGTCCGATCTGGGTTTCCTGTCGTTCGAATGGTACCCCTTCGACGATGTTTGCGCGCCGGCGGCGCCACAGTTGCAGCAGGCGCCGGCCCAGCTCGCCGAAGCCATGGCCAACCTCTATCGGCAGGGTCTGCCGCGCGCGACGCCGCTGTTGATCGCCGAGTATGGATACTCGGCTTTCGCAACGCAGGCGGAGGTCGACCTGGCCGGCGCCCTGTTCAACGCTGACACGGTCGCCACCTTCCTGACCGAGGGGGGCAGCACGGCTTATCTGTATGGTTATGAACCGAGCCCGCTGGACAGGGAACCCCAGGTCAATTGCGAAACCTGGGGCAACAATACCCTGTTCCTCTCCGACCAGAAGCGAAACATTCGGGCGCGTACCGCCACCTATCACGGCGCCAGACTGCTGGCGCGGCAATGGGCCGGGGACCCGGATCAGGCGCATCGGGTCTATCGTGCCCATGTCGATGGCGAAACCGCCGTGGCGCCGCCGCTGAGCGCTTACGCGCTGCAACGCCCCGACGGCCTCTGGGCGCTGCTGCTGGTCAACAAGGATCCGCAGCGGCCATGGTCGGTCACACTGCGCTTCACCGGGCCGGATCCGGAGGCGGTCGAGTGGCTGCAAGGTCCGGCCGATCTGTTCAGGTTTTCTACCGCCCAGTACCAATGGCGGGCGAACGGCGAACACGGTCGCCCGCGACGCAGTCGGCCTCCAGAGCATCGCGTACTACACTCGCATGCACCGCTGGCGGTACAGTTGCCGCCCTGGTCCCTGACGGTGATCCGCAGTCGGGGACCGTCCGCCCAGCCAGCCGCGCCGGTCCCCGTGCCTTGATGTGAAGCGTCGTTGTCGCCAACGCCAGAACGATGCGCAGAAGACCCGACTTGCCGAAAGGCGATCGTCCAGATATCCCGAAGACATTGCCCGCTGATTCCCAGACAACTGCCATGGGTACCGAATCGTCCGGCAAACCGGTCTTCTTCGATCCTGTCCGCAAGCGCTGGCCGCGCTTGCGGGCAGGCGTGACGCTGCTCGGACTGACGCTGTCGCTGTTGTTGGGGGCGCTGGTGCTGAGCATTCTTGCCAGCCCGGTGCTGCCGGCACTGCATCTGCCCGGCGTCAGCTTTTTGCCGCAAGGCGCGCACGCCTTGCCGGCCATTCCTGTGCTTTCTCCCGAGCGCCCCTTGACACGCCGTGAGCGCGCCCTGCGTAGTGAACAGATCAAGCTGGCGCGGGTACGCGAGGCCAATCTTCAACAATGGCTGGAGCAACCCCGCAAACCGGGTCTGACGCCCAACCGGCAAACGCTGGCGATCGGTTTTTTCGTCAACTGGGACGACGCCAGCATGAGTTCGCTCAGGCAGAACCTTGATCACCTGGACATGGTGATCGCCGAATGGCTGCACCTTGCCGCCGCAGACGGTTCTCTGCGCGAAAACGATCCGATGCGCACCGCCCAAGTGGCTGCGTACATCCGTACACATCGTCCCGAAGCGTCGATCGTGCCGCTGGTCAATAACTGGAACGGTCATCAATGGGAAGGGGCCAAGCTGGCGCGGATGCTGTCCAACCCGGCGGCGCGGGCGCGTACCGTAACGGAGCTGACAGCCTATGTCGAGCGTCATCGCTTTGACGGAATCAGCATCGATTTCGAGAACGTTCCGCCCAAGGCACAGCCCGATTTTCAGCGCTTCATGGCGGAACTGTACGCAGCGATGCACCCAAAAAAACTGCTGGTATCGGTGAACGTGCCGGCCAACGACGCCACTTTCGATTATCGCAGCCTGGCGCGTAACGCCGACCACCTGATTCTCATGGCCTACGACGAACACTGGAATGACAGTGCCCCGGGTCCGATTTCCAGCCTGCCCTGGTTTGCCTCGGTACTGCGCCAGCGACAGCGTGACATTCCCCTCGACAAAATGATCGTGGCCATCGGCAATTACGCTTACGACTGGCAGAAAGGTCGTCCGGCCGAGGAACGAACCTTCGAGGAGGCAATTCTGGTTGCCAAGGAATCCGAAGGCAGGATCCGGCTCGATCCAGTCTCGCTCAACCCGACCTTCGAGTACGCTGACGACAATGACCGCATTCACCAGGTGTGGATGCTCGATGCAGTCACGGCGTTCAATCAGATGGTCGTGATCCGTTCGGTACAGCCGCGCGGCGTTGCCCTGTGGCGTTTGGGCAGCGAAGACCCAGCGCTGTGGCAGGTGTTCGGCAAGCCGGGCGCACTGGATGCGGCGCATGCCACCCAACTGGGGGACATTCGCTTTCCCTACGGCGTGGACTACGAGGGCAAGGGAGAGATTCTCGAGATTACTGCCCAACCACAGGCGGGCAGTCGAACCATTGTTTTCGACTCGAAGCGTGGGCTGATCAGCGCCGAGCAGTTCACGGTCTATCCTTCGCCCTACGTCATCACCCGTCATGGTGGTGCCGAACGCAAGGTCGCGCTGACCTTCGATGATGGCCCCGATCCCCTGTACACGCCGCAAATCCTCGATGCCTTGCGGCAGGCAGGGGTGCCGGGGACCTTCTTCATCATTGGCGTCAATGGTCAGATGCATCCGGATTTGCTGCGCCGGGAAGTCGATGAAGGCCATGAAATCGGTAATCACACCTTCACCCATCCCAATATCTCGGCGATCTCTGCTACCCAGTTTCAACTTGAACTGTCGGCGACCAAGCATTTGCTGGCCAGCACGGTGGGCCGGCATTCGCTGTTGTTTCGTCCCCCTTATGCGGTCGACGCCGAGCCGGAAACCATCGAGCAGGTTCGTCCGATCGAACTCGCTGCGGCCCTGGGTTATCTCGTGGTGGGCATGCAGATCGACCCGGATGACTGGAAGCGGCCAGGGGTGGATGAGATCGTGCGGCGCACCGTCGAAGAGGCCGAGCGTGGCGAAGGCAACATGATCCTGCTACACGATTCCGGTGGCGACCGCAGCCAGACGATCCAGGCCATCCCCAGAATTGTCGAGGAATTGCAGCAGCGGGGATTTCGCTTCGTCAGCGTCTCCGAATTGCTTGGTCGTAGCCGTGATGAGGTGATGCCGCTGGTGCCGCCCGACAGCGCGTGGCGGACCTGGCTGGATGGCGCTGCTTTTGGCGTGCTCAACTGGTCGGCCGCGACCCTCCACTGGCTGTTCCTGCTGGGGATCGTGCTGGGTATCGCGCGTTTGCTTTTCGTCGGCATGCTTGCCCTGTACCAGCGCTGGCAACAGCGCCGGCAGGCTTTCGATCCGGCCTATTCGCCAACAGTCGCGGTGGTGATCCCCGCGTACAACGAGGAAAAGGTGATCGTGCAGACGATCTCCTCATTGCTGGCTTGCGATCATTCCCGGCAATTCGAGATCATCGTCGTCGATGACGGCTCCACTGACGCCACTTATCAAGTGGCGCGCACGGCTTTCGCCGAAGATCCGCGCGTACGGGTGTTGACCAAAGCCAATGGCGGCAAGCCGGCGGCGCTAACCCTGGGCATGGCGCAGACCGAGGCGGAAATCATCGTGGCCCTCGATGCCGACACCGTGTTCACCCGCGACACGATTGCCAAACTGGTCCGCCATTTCGTCGATCCGGCGGTTGGCGCAGTCGCCGGTAACACCAAGGTCGGCAACCGGATCAATCTGCTGACTCGCTGGCAGGCGCTGGAGTACATTACCAGCCAGAATCTTGACCGGCGCGCCTTCGATGCCCTCAACTGCATCACCGTGGTGCCCGGCGCGGTAGGGGCCTGGCGGCGCGAACTGGTCGAACGGGTGGGTGGCTTTACCGATGTGACCCTGGCGGAAGACGCCGATCTGACGCTGGCAATTCGCAAACTCGGTTATGTCATCGCCTATGAGGACGAGGCGCTGGCGCTGACCGAAGCGCCCGATACGGTACGCGGCTTCATCCGCCAGCGCTACCGCTGGATGTACGGCACCATGCAGGCGGCCTGGAAACACCGCGACGTGTTGTTCCGTCGGCGCTACGGCGCGCTGGGTTTTGTCGCACTGCCGAATGTGATCATTTTTCAGGTCCTTTTCCCGCTGATCTCGCCGATCATGGATCTGCAGTTGATCGGCTCGCTCGCGGTGGCCGCCTTCAATCACGTGCAGCACCCGGACGAGTATTCCCCTGACGCCTTGTGGCAGGTGCTGTTCTACTACGCGCTGTTCGTGACGGTGGATTATCTGGCGGCCGTACTGGCTTTCTCGATGGAACGCAAGGAGAGCTGGTGGCTGCTCGTCTGGCTGTTCTGGCAGCGCTTCTTCTACCGTCAGCTGATGTATTACGTGGCCATCAAGAGTACCATGACCTCGTTGCGCGGCGTACTCGTGGGTTGGGGGAAGATCGATCGCAAGGCGACGGTGCAGGCGGCGAGATGATCGGCGTCCGGCTTCAGGGTGCGGGCCGGCGTGCCGACCTGGCTGGCGAGAAATGTGTGGCGGCGAGACCGGACAACACGATCAGGCCGATCGCCAGCCAGGACCACGCATCGTGAGCCTCATTCCAGAGGAGGATGCCGAACAGACTGGAAAAAACGACCGTACTGTAAGCCAGAGCGGCTGCCAGTAGCGGCTTCGCTCTGGTGTAGGCGCGGGTCATCGCCAACTGGGCGGCGGTGGCGAAAGCCGCCACACCAAACAGCAGCACGCCGCTGCGCAGGTCGACCGGATGAAGAGGGGAAAACGGCAGCCATAAACTGCCGCACGCCGATGAAACCAGCGCGAAATAGAATACCGTGCGGCTCTCGGGTTCACCGCGCGCGCCGAGTTCACGAACACTGAAGTAGGCCATGCCGGCGAGCATCCCTGAACCCAGGCCAATCAGGCCGCTGAGCAGTTGGTCGGCGTGCAGGCTGGGTTTGAGCAGTAGGCCGATCCCGGTCAGCCCGAGTGCGAGGGCGCCGATGATGCCGGCGTTCAGGCGATGGCCGGTGAATACCAGGTAGATCGCGAGAAAGATCGCCGAGGTGTAGTTGAGCGTGACTGCGGTCGCCAGCGGTAGCCGGGTGATTGCCCAGAAGTAAGCGACCAGCGCCGCGAAACCGACGAGGCCGCGGCTGATCTGCCAGTGCCAGTGCGGCGTGGCCAGCGGCACGCCGCGCAGACGAACCAGCGCATACACCAGGACCAGCGAGAGG
This sequence comes from Candidatus Accumulibacter cognatus, assembly GCF_000584975.1. Taxonomy (NCBI): domain Bacteria; kingdom Pseudomonadati; phylum Pseudomonadota; class Betaproteobacteria; genus Candidatus Accumulibacter; species Candidatus Accumulibacter cognatus. Next base: position 31,867 of record NZ_JDST02000072.1, read on the forward strand.
ATGCTGCGGTAGAAGACGATCTCTACCACCGAGTGGGTGGCTGCCACCAATTTGGCGCATACCCCCATGCAGGCGAAGAAGAGGCTGGCCAGAAGCATCCACAGGGATTGCATGTAATCGCTTCGCAAGGCAGGAAACGGCGAATATTACCCCAAGCTTTCCTCAAGTCTGTGGCAGAGGAATTCTTTCGCCGAAGTGGCTACGCCGGTTTCCGGCTTGACCACGGTTTGTCGGGCTGCTTATACTGCTGTCGGCAGGGCAGGATTTCCCATCTGTTTCAGGGAGGCATGGTGGTCAAGGCGATCTTGGTGCGTTGGGCGCTGGTCTCGTTGCTGTGGACGCTGATCCTGACGTCGCTTCCTGTGGGCGTTGCGGCGACAAAAGGGCCCGTCCTGATCGGTCTTGACGCGGAGTTTTCCTGGCCAGGAAGTACCTCGGCGCAGGCAATCGAGCAAGGCATCCTGATCGCCATCGACGAAATCAACCGCAGTGGTGGTGTTCTCGGAGGGCGACCACTCGAACTGGTCAAGAAGGATAACGGGACGATCCCTGCGCGCAGTATCCGCAATCTCAGGGAATTCGCCCAGGCTACGGACCTGGTCGCCGTGTTCTGTGGTCGATTCAGCCCGACCGTGATCGAGGCGCTGGAGACCGTGCACGCCTTGCCGCTGATTCTTCTGGACCCATGGGCCGCGGCCGACCTCATCACCGACAACGGCTTTTCGCCCAACTATGTTTTTCGGCTGTCCCTTCGTGACAGCCATGCCATGCCCGCCTTGCTCCGGTACGGCAGCAGCAAGGGGATCAAAACTTTCGGAATGATGGCCCTCAACACGACCTGGGGGCGAAGCAATCTGGCTGCGGCGGAACAGTATGCGGCGAAGGCTCGACCACAGCTCAAACTGGTTGGCGTCCGCTGGTTCAACTGGCAGGATCAGAGCCTCCTGGACAAGTACCTCGATCTCAAGCGCTTGGGAGCCAAGGCCATCCTGCTGGTGGCGAACGACCGCGAAGCAACGATCCTGCTGAAGGAAGTGGCGAGCCTGCCGAAGGCCGATCGGCTTCCCGTCTTGTCCCATTGGGGGGTGTCGGGTGGGCAGATGTCAGAAGCCGCGGGCTCGGTGTTGCCCGAGGTGGATTTCGTCATGGTTCAGACCTACAGTTTCATCGGCGATGAGCGGCCGCGCACGCGCCAGGTGCTGGATGCTGCAAATCTTCTTTTCGGCTTTCCCGATGCGCGTGCCATTGCTTCACCGACCGGGCTCGCCCATGCCTACGACCTGACCCACATTCTGGCTCGTGCGATCAACCATGCCGGGTCGACCGATCGGCTGGCGGTGAGACAGGCGCTCGAAGAGGTGCGCGACTACGATGGACTGATCAAGCGTTATCGACGCCCCTTTGATGCAGGGCGCCACGATGCACTGAGCGAATCCGACGTAATCATGACCCGTTATGCACCCGATGGGGCCATCGTCCCGGTTGCGCACGGGCGTCGTTAGCCGGCGAATACGGCAGCCGTGAACTTCCTGTCGAGGCTGCGCGAACGCGCAAAGGCAAGCCTCGCTGTGCGCCTGGCACTGTTGATGGGGGCGCTGGCGTCCGCCACTGCGACCTTTCTTGCGGCACTGTCCTTCCTGGTTTCCCAGCGCCTGATCACCGAAAACGCCCGGATTGCCTTTGACTCCCAGACAGAAGTCGTTGCTCGGCAGCTTGAATTCGAGATTCGCTCGCTCGATCGAATGCTCAGGGCGATGGCCGCCAATGCCTTCATCAGCAACGGTCTGGTCGATTCCCTGGGCCGCGACCAATACCTGATTCCTTTCCTGCGCGATCAGGCCTTTCCGGGCGCTTGGGAGGGCGAGCTGTGGCTCGTCGATTTCGAGGGCAAGCCGATCGCCGCCAATGATCCTGACTGGCGCTTCGACCACCAGGGTTCTCTCGCCCTGAGGGCCGCGCTGGCAGGGGGGCATGTCCAGGTTGAGCTGGCGCATCAGGAAAATCTTTTGTTTGTCGCTCCCGTCGTGTTTCCGCCGACAGGAAGCATCGAAGGCGCCGTGGTCGCCGTACTCAAGTATGAATCGCTCCTCACCGATTCCGGCATGCTCATGGGACAAGGGGGCTGCCTGATGCTGCGGATGGGGGAACGCGAGATACCGATTCCCGAGGGATGTCACAGGGGCTCAGACCCGCCCATGCTCTTCAGGCGTCTGGATCTCCCCGAGAGTTTTCTTCCACTTCGTCCCGAACTGCAGCTCTACACCAATTCCGAGACGGTTTCTGTCGCCACGCATTACCTGATTGCCGGCTATTTTCTGGTTGGCGGAGCTGTCGTGCTACTGGTTTTCCTGGTCAGCAAGCGGTTGTCGGCTCGCATCGTCGAGCCGCTGGCGCGCCTGAGCGAAACGGCGGACAGCATTGTCAGTCTGCAGCGGCTCGATCTGCGGGCGCCGGAGCTTGGCGCCGATGAGTCAGCGCGTTTGTCCAGGTCGTTCAACAAGATGGTTGAGAGCCTCCAGCTCGCACAGGCACACCTGATCGACGATATCGCCCGTCGGGAGCAGATCGAAGAAGCACTGCGCCGGAGCAACCGGCAATTGCGGATGATCAGCGACTGCAATCAGGTACTGATCCGCAGCTCCGACGAAAGCGAATTGGTCAACACGGTCTGCCGGATCATCGTTGAAGTTGGTGGCTACCATAGGGCCCATGTGGTTTACTCCGAGGGTGACAAGGCCCGTACGCCTCGTCCGGTGGTCGCGCAGTCCAGCCACAAAGAGGGTATTCTCGACGAGTGGAACATCGGTTCGGCGGACAGTGAGTGTGCAGGCAGATCTCATGGCATGGTCATGCGCAGTGGTCAACCCTGCGTGATCAAGGACATTGACAGTGATCCACGCTTCACGCCCGGGTGTGTGGCCGTTGGCGAACGCGACTATGCCGCGCTGTTCGCGTTGCCGCTTCTGGCCCAATCCGGAACACTCGGCGTCTTGAATATCTTCTCGGCAACAGCGCATGCTTTCGATCGCGATGAAATCGTCCTGTTGAGTGAACTGGCCGGCGATCTGGCCTTTGGCATCGGGGTGCTGCGCGTGCGGGTAGAGCGTGACCAGGCTGACAAGGCACTCTGCGAGAGTGCGTTTGTTCTCAGACGATCGCAGGAAGTCGGTGGCCTGGGTTCCTATTATTTCGACGTACGTGCAGGTACCTGGATCAGTTCTGAGACGCTCGACCAGATCTTCGGCATTGATGGTTCCTTTCCGAAGACCGTCGCTGGCTGGACCGACCTTGTCCATCCGGAAGACAGGAAGGACATGCTCGAGCATCTTGGCGACCACGTCCTCGCCAGAGGAAATCGCTTTGACCGGCAGTACCGTATCCTTCGTTATAGCGACGGTCAGGAGCGCTGGGTGCATGGACTCGGGGAACTCGAATTTGATGAGCACGGTGTGGCGATCAAGATGATCGGCACAATCCGGGACATTACCGCGAGCAAGCAGGCGGATCGGGCACTGCTGGAGAGCGAGCACAAATACCGGGAACTCGTCGAGAATGCCAATATCATCATCGTGCGCCTGAATTCGCAGGGGATGATCATCTTCATCAACGAGTTTGGCCTGGAGTTCTTTGGTTACTCGGAGGAAGAACTTCTGGGACAGCATGTGGTCGGGACAATCGTCCCGCCGTTTGCCGATGACGGGACAGATCTTCGGGCGATCGTCCAGGACCTCGTTCTTGACCCCGGGCAGTTCACTCATCACAGCAACGAGAACATGTGCCGCAACGGCAAGCGGGTGTGGATTGCCTGGACCAACAAGGCGATCTGCGATGCGCAAGGCCAGGTGCAGGAAATCTTCAGTGTCGGACTGGACATCACCGAGCGTAGACGCGCCGAGGCTGCATTGCGGGAAAGCGAGGAACGCTTCGCCAAGGCCTTCCATCTGAGTCCGGCGCCGATGGGCATTTCGGAAATCGAAAGCAGCCGCTTCATCGACGTCAATGTCAAATTCGAGCGCATGCTGGACTATGGCCGCGAAGAATTGATTGGGAATACTGCCAAGGAACTCGGGGTCTGGGTCGATCCTGAGGCGCGCGAACGGATGATCGCGCAACTTTGCAGGGATGGTTTTTTCCCGGAAACGCCCATGCGTTTCCGGACCAGGACGGGTGATGTTCGAGAGGCACTCTATGCAGCGGAGACCTTGCGTCTTGGCGATGAAAGGGTATTGTTGTCACTGATATTCGATGTCACCGAGCGTAAGCGTGCCGAGGAGGAGTTGCAGCGGCATCGCGACCATCTCGAGGAATTGGTCGCCGAGCGTACTACCGAGTTGCGGCGGGCGATGACGCAACTCGTCCAGTCGGAGAAGCTGGCAGCACTCGGCCATCTGGTCGCTGGCGTCGCGCACGAACTGAGTACCCCCCTTGGCAACACGCGCCTCGTCGCCAGTCTGTTCGCCGGGCAACTGCGCGACATTGCCGACGCTTTCGCTACCGGCACGTTGCGTCGCTCGCAGATGGACGAGTTTCTCGGCCAGGGTCGCGAAGCTGTCGTTCTCCTGGAGCGCAACAGTGCTCGTGCCGCTGACCTGATCGGGCACTTCAAGCAGGTGGCGGTGGACCAGAGCAGTGCCCGTCGTCGTTCTTTCGACCTGGGTCAGCTAGTCGAAGAAATGCTGGTCACCTTGCGGCTGACCTTCAAGCACACGCGGCACCGGATCGACGTGGACATCCCGGCCGGGTTGGTCATGGACAGTTACCCCGGGCCGCTTGAACAGGTCATTACCAATCTGGTCACCAACTCGCTGGTGCATGGTTTTGAGGGTATCGACGAGGGGCGCATCGAGTTGCAGGCGCAGGCCCTCGGCGAGCAGCAATTGGTCATTCGCTATCTTGACAATGGCGTGGGTATTGCCACAGAAACGCTCAACCGTATCTTCGAACCGTTTTTTACCACCCGCCTGGGGCAGGGTGGCAGCGGGCTGGGCTTGTACATCGTCTATAATCTGGTAACCGGCATTCTCGGCGGGACGGTCGAGGTGGCCAGTTCACCTGGTCACGGGGTCGGCATTACCCTGATGCTGCCTCGGTCCGCCCAGGAACGTTCGGTGCCTGCGTAAAAGGGCGAAGGAAGTCTGGCCCTGAGATGTCCCCCAAATCCGGTCATCCGAGAGGTGAAAAATGCCCCCGGAAGGCCAGCGAAGGTCTGACTGGTGGCGGTGATGACAAGGGGTTGTCCTGAATCAATCTTCCATGGTAGGTGTTCGGCTGCACTCCTCCAGCAGGTAAGCAACAGAACGATAGGTCCGCCCGCTTTCTGCCGTCAGACCGATTTCACAGGTTCGGTTGCTGGAGACGCCGCGCATGCAGCTCGCTGGCAGTTCGTCGTGAATCTTGCGCAGGGCATGCTGGTTCAACTCCGGCACCACGAAACCGCGATCACCCGAGAAGCCGCAGCAAGACACCCCTGCCGGAGCAATCACCTGTTCGACACAGGCACTGACGACCTTCTTCAGCTTGGCGTCCGAACCGCTCTTGCGTACGCTGCAGTTGATGTGCAGAGCAATCGGGCCGGTCTGCCTGACCAGCCTGAGCCTGGGCAGGAGCGCGTCGTGGGCGAATTCGTGGAAGTCGAGGAGTGGCAGGCGACCAGCCAGATACTCCTGCATGCGCACGCTGCAGGTACTGGCATCCATGATGATCGGGTAGCGGCCGTGCTCGCTGGCGGCGTCAAGTGCCACCTCGAGGCGCGCGGCACTGGCGTTGGCTTCTTCAGCCAGGCCTTTGCTGGCCAGCATCTGGCCACAACAGAGGCGATCAAATTCCTGTGGCAGGCGGGGGGCATAACCGGCGCGGACCAGCACTTGCTGGATCACCTCGCCGAGTTGCGCTTCGCCTGCGGCATTCGGCCCAAAAATCCGTCCGCCGCAGGCCGGAAAGTAGACCACCGGATCGCCGTTAACCTGATGCGCCCTGACCGCCCTGCCGGCGCGCGGCATGGCCGTTTTCCAGGCGCCACCGGAGAGTATGCCAAGTGCCTTGTCGCCAACGACCGCACTGGCCAGGTGGCCGAGCTGCAATCCCAGGCGGGCAGTCGAAGCGACGGCTCCGAAGTGCTCGCCAGTCCAGCGGCCGACGCTGCGCGCGAGATCACTCTGGGCGCGGCCGCGCAGGCGACGGGTCAGGTCGCCGGTATTGATCGCCACCGGACAGGCGGTGGAGCATAATCCGCAACCCGCGCAGGTATCGAGCCCAAAGTAGGGATAATCCTTGCCAAGTGCGCCGGCAGGCTCGCCAGCAGCGCTGCGCCGCGACAGTTCGCGCCAGCTGACGATGCGCTGGCGAGGCGACAGGGTCAGTTGGTGCGAGGGGCACAGGGGCTCACAGAAGCCGCATTCAATGCAGCGATCGACGATGTCCTCGGCGGGAGGCATGGGCTTGAGGTGTTGCAGGTGCGCCGCAGGATCGTCATTCAGAATGACTCCGGGATTGAGGCGGTTCTCCGGGTCGAACAGCATCTTGATGCGGCGCATCAGGTCGGTGGCCTGCTTGCCCCACTCCATTTCGACGAAAGGTGCCATGTTGCGCCCGGTGCCGTGTTCGGCCTTCAGCGAGCCGTCATACTTCTCGACCACCAGCTTGCAGACCTCGTCCATGAAGCCGGCGTAGCGCTGCACTTCCGCCGGATCTCCGAAGTCCTGGGTGAACACGAAGTGCAGATTGCCCTCCAGAGCGTGCCCGAAGATGATCGCCTCGTGGTAGCCGTGTTGCTTGAGCAGAGCCTGCAGGTCGAGCGTGGCCGCAGCCAGGGATGCGATCGGGAAAGCCACATCCTCGATGATCACCGTCGTGCCGGCGCGGCGCATCGCGCCGACCGAGGGGAAGGTCCCCTTGCGTACTTTCCAGTACATTTCGCAGGTTTCCGGGTCGGTCGAAAAGTACGGCGCTTCGACGGTCTCAACGCCGGTAATGGCCGCGAGGGCGGCATCGATATGTGCCTGTAGCCCGTGGGTATCCTGCGAACGAACCTCGACCAGCAGGGCGGCGACGGAATCGCCGAGCGCACGGATGATCGGTGGCAGGCCGGGCTTGTTTTCCACGGAACGCAGGGCGGCACGGTCGAGCAGTTCCACCGCCGAAACCGGTTGTGGCTTGAGGCGAACCACGGCCTGGCAGGCGGTCTCGATATCCGGAAAGAAAATCAGCGCGCTGGCCTTGCATGGATCTTCCACCACCGTGCGATAGGTGATTCGGGAAATGAAGCCCAGCGTGCCTTCAGAGCCGATCATCAGATGCGTCAGGATTTCGAGCGGATCGCGGTAATCGACCAGCGCGTTGAGGCTGTAGCCGGTGGTGTTCTTGATCTTGAACTTGTGCCGGATACGGCCGGCCAGGGCGGTGTCGGCAAGGGTCTGCTCTGCGAGGCATTCAAGTTCATCGAGAAGCCTGGCGTGGCTCTGACGGAAAGCGGCAACACTGGCTGCTTCCTCGGTATCCAGCACACAGCCATCGACCAGGATGACACGCATGCCGGCGAGGGTTCGGTAACTGTTCTGGGCGGTGCCGCAGCACATCCCGGAAGCGTTGTTGGCGGCGATGCCGCCGATCTTGCAGGTCGCGATCGATGCCGGATCAGGGCCGATCTTGCGCCCCAGATGGGCGAGTCGACGATTCACTTCGCTGCCCACGATTCCCGGTCCCAGGCGAACGCTCAGTGCATCGGCAGCCACCTCGAAACTGGCAAAGCCTTCTCCGATGAGAACCAGGACGCCGTCGGTCACTGCCTGCCCGGAGAGGCTGGTACCGGCAGCGCGGAAGGTCAGGTGAATGCGGTGCTGTCGGGTGACCGCCAGCACGTGCAGCAGGTCGGCCTCGTTTTCAACGACCACTACGACGCGCGGTACCAGCCGGTAAAAACTGGCATCGGTGCCCCAGGCCAGCCGGCGCAGTTCGTCGGCAATGACCCGATCAGCGGGAAAATGCGTGTGCAGGTCAGAAATTAGCGATTTCATTCCAGTCTTCTCCTCTAGCAGCCTGTCGGACT
>NZ_JDST02000073.1:0-11209 GCF_000584975.1 Candidatus Accumulibacter cognatus
AAGGGCAATGCTGGCGCTGTCGTCGGGCCGGGCAGTTGCTGGCGGAGATGCCGAAGGCGATAGGGGCAAAAGGGAGCGGCAGTAACCAGTATCAGGTGTCCTCGCACGATGCGAGGACACCAACTCCAACCCTCTCCGACCTAGGCATCACCTATAGCGACTCTTCCCGCTGGCAAAAGCTCGCGGCCATCGATGAAGAGAAGTTCGAGGCGGCCGTTGCTGCCGCGAAGGATGCGGCCGGGCAGGTGACGACGGCGGCGAGTCGCAAGCCGCGCTGCACAATGCCGAGGGCAACCCAAAGCACGAAATGCACCAAGCCATGCACGGCAAGGCGTTTTTCGGGTAGCAGTCACTGCTGGCGCGGAAAATGCAGACGCTGCACCGCGCAATGCCGCCAGCAAGCAGTCACGGCGGCGCTCCAGGGCTTTCTGCGGACGGTGGTGCGATGGTATTGCCGCGCGGCAGATCGTTCGCTGTGGCGCGATTCTGCAAGCCGTAGGGGCGTTGCTGGCGCTGCCGCGCACGGCCCGGTAGGTTCATCGAGCACTCCCTCGATCACGGAAAAGTCATAGGGCGCTGTCAGCGAAAGGGATGCCGGGAAACAGGCATCGGCCGCCACAAGTTCATCTGGCTGAATGTCCGCTCGCAATTACGCAACGTTGCGCAATTGCAACGCTCGAACCTGCCGCGCGTGCGTGGCGGCGACAGTCTCACCCTGCATTTGCAGAGTTAGAAGCCGCGAACCTGCCGCGCGTGCGTGGCGGCGACATGTTTCAAGTGGACTGTAGTCCACTTGATCGGAACCCGCTATGCGTGCGGGTGCGCAGTGGTTGGTGTCGGCCTGGGGTAGATCGTTCGTCCTGACGCGATTGTGCGAGCCCTTGACGTGCTGCAGGAGATCGGGATTCTTTCGCCGGCAGCTTGATTGACGCCAGACCAGACCCGGCCAAGCGCCGGGTTTTTCGTTGGGGCGGCAAGGTATCCGGCAAGGTATCCGTTACAGGCGAGGAAACCTTGCCGGCCGAAGCCGGCGATGGTTCAAGGCAAGGTTCAAGGTGTCAGCGGCGCATGGTTGCAGGGAAGGTTGCAATCACCGACGCACTGGTAAAAACCTCATTCCCGAAACGTGCGCTAAGTGATTGTCATCGTCGAAGTCATGCCGCCCGCGCGCGCGAGGAATTCCCGATCGGATCAGAAAACCTGCAAGAACCAGACATGCCTGCGCGCGAGGCGTTCCCACCAACTGCCTGCTGGGAGCAAGCCTGACTGGTGGCTGGCCGGTGACCTGGCGCCTTTCTGGAGGTCACGCTGCGGGCGTTTTTTCTCTGGCGTGTTAGCCCGGTGTTAGCCCAGCAAAAAGCCCGACCTTGTGAGCCGGGCTAAGTCTTTGATTCTTTGGTGCCGCTGGACGGAATCGAACTGTCGACCTTCGCATTACGAATGCGCTGCTCTACCGACTGAGCTACAGCGGCACGGGTATTGATCGTACCCCATGCAGGACCAAGATTATAACAGCGGCCTCCTTCCTTGAAAACACCCATGAGCTTTCTCGCCGGTGCCCTCGGCCTCAGGCGTCGAAACGACGTACCCAGAACAGTTCATGGCGACGGACGGCCTTGCGGAAGAATTCGTTTTCGCCGGTGGGTGGCCAGGAACGACCAGTGAGCACTTGCTGGATGCGCCGGCGCAGGCGCTTCTTGAGCGACAGGCGGCCCTGCAGATCGTGCTGCATGGCCAGCGCCATGGCCTTGTCGAGCTGTACCGCTTCGTTCAGCGTCGGGCTCCAGAGCCCATCCGCGGGCAACTGCACGAGTGCCGGCGGCAAGGCGATGCCACAGCCGGCCGGCCCCATTGGCCAGCGGTCGTTGTCGTGCAGGTGATTGGCGTAGAGCAGCGCGATTTCGGGTTGCCAATTCGCCAGTTTTGCCGCCAGATCAATTGCCAGGGTGGTGGCGTAGTGATCGGGATGCGGGTCGAGCTGCGGGTGCGGCGTGATGACGATTTCAGGACGGAAGTGTTCGAGCAGAGCCACCAGGTCGCCGAGCAGGTTCTTCCCCGAAGGCTGGCCATCGGCGTCGGCTGGCAGTGGCAATGGATTGTGGCGGCGCGCGCTGCGGATATCGGACTCGCCCGATGCGCGGGAAGCAAAGGCCTCCGCGGGGTCTTCGAGCATCGCCGACAGCTGCAGGCAGTAGTAACCGAGCTGCACGCAGCGCTGCTGCGAAACGTTGCCCCAGAGCGGTACGGCGATGCTATCCCAACTGCGCAAGCGGCCTTTCAGCCTTGCCGCCTGCGCGGCATCGAGGTCGTAACGCTGGTACGCCTCTGCTTCGACCTCGCCCTGCGTCAGCGTCACGATGAGCACCTCGGACGCCCGGCTGTAAAGGCCGAACGCTGCCAGTTCGGCGTCGTCAGGGTGCGGCGCGAGCACCATGACGCGGCGCTGTGCGTAGTCCGGGTTGTCCAGCGTATACAGCGTGGCGGTCGCCGGCAGACGGCAGTGCCGCCCCTGGATCAGCAACTCGCTACGGGCAAGCACTGCCGCCTGCCCCGAGACATTCAGATAGCGCCGGCCCATTACGCTGCGCTCGAAATCCTGCCGGTCATCACCGAGCAGGACCTGCGGATCGAACCAGCGTCCGAGTCCGCTGCTGCGCAGTTCGACTTCAAGGATCAAGGTCTCGCCAGCCGCCAGTGGCTCGCTCAACTGCACGCGGCCATCGCGTAGCGACACCTGCTGCCGGGGGGTATCTGGTGGGAATCGGTACTGGTAGTCATCGTGCGGCGAATAGAAGAGATGGTCGGCCAGCCAGGCCTCGTGCACGATCCAGCCGAGCAGCAGCAGGCCGGGCAGCAGCCACCAGGCGACGAAAACGCCGAGCACGACGAGCAACAATCCGGCCAAGAGCAGCAGATAGCGTTTTTGACGACGGTAGCGCGAAAGTAATTTGGGTTTGCGTGATAGCATGACTGGCCTCGGGGAGGAATCCGCTGGCATCGCGGAGGACACGTTGTCTAGATTTGATAGGCTGGCACACGATGGCACCAGCGATCCTTGTATTCACGATCGGCACGACCGAAGGAATAGCGCAAGGGTTTGCCGAGCGCGCGCGCATCCTGCCAGGCGGCTTGCGTGTTGACGAAGCTGAGGACGCTGCCGGGGCTGAACTCGCGGCATTGCGGGTCTACTCCGCCATTGATGTATTCGAGCGAAATCCACTGCGGGGCCTCGACGCGGTAGAGAATCTGGATGGCGATCGGCTGCCCGTTGCGCAACAGTACCGCACCGGTCATGAATTCGCGCAGCAGCGCAAAGACCTGGCTCAAGTGCGCCGCGCCGCGGGCGGCAAAGCCCCAGCGGCGCTCGAACAAATCGGCGTAGATGGCAGCCTGCTCGGACGGTGAGAAATCGAGCATCGAACGAACGCTGCCTCCCGCTTCCTCGAGCAGGCGCCATTCGCGGCGCTGGTTGTAGCGGAACTTCTTGCCGTAGTCTTCGGGGGGGCGCGCCAGCGCCAGGCCCTGCGGCTGCGGCCGCAGCGTACTGATGCGCGCGGCGTTGAGTTCGGAGACGTAGGGCACTCGGACACGCACCGGCACGGAGGCCTCGGCAGCGATCGGCAGAATGATCTCGGCATTACCGAGGTCGAACAGGCCGCGCTGGCCGCGCTTTTTGAGCACCACCTTGGACAGCGCCAGATAACGCCCCCAGCAGGGAATCGCCGCGAGCAGCCGATCGCCGGCAAACCAGCCGAGGTAACGCACCGGTATCGCCGCCAGCCCTGCCAGCCGCTCGACGACGAGCGGGTGCGTGGCGACACTGCCGCCGTACTGTTGCCAGGCTTGCGCGTAGCTCGCTGCATCGATCGGCGTCCAGCCACGCTCGCGCCAGGCGCGCAACAGCGTCAACATGCGTCTCTGCCTGCGGCAACGCGCGGTGCATGCACGGCGACCAGGCGGGTAACGTGCCAGAACTCCGCGCTGCACGCCTCCTGCTCCTGCCCCATCTTCCGATCGATCCCCAACGACTCTTCAAAACAAGAATGTACCGCTTTTTGTCATGCTCTGGCTGCCCGCAAGCAGGAATGCCAAGGCTTACCGTCGAACCCGGAGGTTGTTGAGGAATGGCATCCAGGTCTGTCGCTGAAGGGGCCTGTGTGCGATCTCAGGGCTGGACGCATTCCCTGACGAGGCGATCCCCGGCGCGGCCGCAGGGTGTGGGCGTCCCGGCTTGCGGGTGCGGAGTACCGTCTTCGTCGATCTGCGCGGCCACGGTATCCCAACTGACCAGGCCATGCCTGTCGAGGGACAGGCGCAGCAGCCAGCCGGTCCGGGCGGCGGGGAGGTCAAAACCATCAAAGACGAAGTTGCCGAGACTATAGACGATCAGCCTGCCCTGGTAATACTCGATGTCTTGCGTCACGTGCGGATGCCCGCCGACCACCAGGCTGGCACCGGCGTCGATCATCAACCGGGCCAGTTGCCGCTGCCGTTCGCTCGCTTGCCGCTCGCGTTCCCAGCCCCAGTGCATGAAAGGGATCACCAGGTCGGCGCCGGCCGCGCGCGCGGCGCGGATGTCGGCGACAACCTGGCTATCCTCGCTCCAGGCGATTCCCGGCCATTCGGCACCGGCTTCAAAGGCACGCGGCTTGAATTCGTTGTAGGCCAGCACGGCGATGCGCAGGCCGCGCCGTTCGATCCACAGCGGACGGTGCGCCTCGGTCAGATGGCGACCGCCACCGAAGGCGGCGATATCGTGGCCGGCGAGATGAGCGAGGGTTTCGAGAAAAGCTGCCTGACCGTAATCACCGGAATGATTGTTGGCCACACTGAGCGCATCGAATCGTCCACGCAGAACGGGCAGCACGCGCGGGTCGGCGCGGAAGCTGAAAATCTTGTTGTCCAGCGGTTTCCCGGTCGTGGCAATCGGGCATTCGAGGTTGCCGATGCGGTAGTCGGCGTCCCGCAGCAGCGCCGCGAAGGGCGACAGCGGGTCCCCGCCGCGGCGGATCAGGCGGCCCGGCCCCTCGTCAAGCATGATGTCGCCGACGAAAATCAGACGGACGGGTTCAGCGCGCGCACTCCCGGCGAGGAGGACCCCCAGTACGCCGAGCAAAATGACCAGCAGACGCAGCCCGCCCTGCCCACTCATCGTGCCGGCTCGCTGGGAAACCACTCGCACCAGTATTGCAGCTCGCCGTCGCGAATCGGCTCATAGACCTGGTGAAGACCCGTAAAGCCGTAGCCGGCACGCTTGCCTGCGACCGGCGGATAAGGGTATGTTGCCTGCTGGATCGGCACCGGTCCGCTGTCCCTATCGGCAAAGACATAGAGCTTGATCGACGCCAGATCTGCGGGTTCCTTGTGAAAAACAATGCGGAAGAGGAAGTACGATCCGATCGGCTGCACCGGGACGGTATAGGGCGAATTGACCGGCCGCGCTTCCAGGTCGCGTGTATCACCGCCGTAGGTGACGTGACAGAGCAGCTTCTCGGCATGCACGGGTGCGGCAAGCAGCAGGGTGACGACCAAGAGGCGTTGGCAGTGCTTCAGCATCCTGTGCCAGCCTATGACTGCCGCTCGATCCAGGCCGCGATTCGCTCGGCCGCGGCTTCCCAGTGGGCGTCGAGCATCAGCGTATGTCCGGCACGCGGAACCACCGCCACCTCGGCCTGCCAGCGCACGGCGGTCAAGCCCAGCCCGGCCGGCGGGAACAGCGCGTCCGCTTCGCCGCCGATGACCAGTACCGGCAACGCTGGCCGGCGCCAGCCAAGATGCATCGCCAACAGCGTCAGATCAAGGATGGCGCGTCGTGATTCGGACTGGAAGAATGGCGCAAAGCGGATCAGATTCTCGTTGGTCGTCTCCGGCGAATAGTAGACATCGCGCATCATCTGCAGCGTCTCCGGCGAGTACTTGCCGCGGATGGCACGCGCTTGCTGGTCGAAGAAGGTGGGCTCGGACAAGGCAATCTTCATCGTCGCGCCGAGGATGCCGATCGGCGGCACCGGTGCCATCAGGACCGCTGCCTGTGCCTGCTGACGTTCGAGAAGGCGTTCAATGACCACGGTGCCCATCGAGTGCCCGATCAGGATCGCCGGCACATCAAATTTCCGGGTCACCTGGGCGAGATCTTCGGCATAGTCGTTGATGCCGAAAGTGTGGAGATGCTCGCGGCCCTCGCTGGCGCCGTGGCCGGAGAGGTCGAGCGCGTGGCAATCGAAGCCGCGGCCGCTGAACCAGGGCAGAAAGTAAGCGTCCCAGCAATCTGCCGTGGCATACCCGCCATGGACAAATATGAGAGGAGGAGAACGCCTGGCGCCGACCGCCGGCCGATGCAGGGTATGGATGCGGCGAGTTTTCATGAGCGAGTGGGAAGTGTCGGTGAGAGCTGTGGGTTGACGCTTTCTGAAGGTTGATGACTGTCGGGCTAGACGCTCAGGGTGCTGGCGAGGAATTCGCGAAGTATCGCAGGGTCGTGCCGGTACAGGCAATCTCCCTTTTTCAATGAACATTCGCGACTGGCCCGGCATTCTGATCGACACTGGCTTGGTGGCGCTCCTGCACCATCTCCATCGCCGGCAAACTGGCGCACAATGGCGCCTGCTGACCGTCTTTGGAACCATCGCATGCAATTCCAGCCACGCATCCTCGTCTGTCTGGCCTCCGAGGAAATCATGCAGAACACCCTGCCCGCCCTGCGCCTGCGGCCAGCGCAGGTGATCATCGCGACCAGCGACTCGGAACCTGCACGCCAGGGTGCACTACAATTCAGCCGCGTCCTGCACGATGCCGGCTGGCCGGCCCATGCGGTACGCATCACAGAGCACACGCCCGACCACGATCTCGGGAACATCAGCCGCTACGCTCAGGAACTCGCTGCTGAACTGCAGGGCCAGCATCCCGGCCTGCCGATCGACCTGAATGCCAGCGGCGGTACAAAGGTGATGTCCTTCGGTTTTGTCGGCGCGCTCGCCGGTCTCGGCGATGCCTGGTATTGCGATACCCGCCACGGCCTACTCGAGCATCTGGGAGGTGGCGCACCGCTGCTGCTGCCGGCCGATCTGCTCAAGCTCGGCGATGTCCTGCAGGTACAGGGTTATCGCGTGGTGGCCGACCCGACCTGGAACCCGACCTTCGTGTGCGCCGCTGCCGCACGCGCCGACCTGACCGAACATCTGGTCCTTGAAGCACCACGGCTCAACGGCTTTTTTGGCTACGTCAACCGGCTGACGCGCGAAGCCTTGCCACAGAGGCGTACGGACGGCAGCATCGTGCGTACTTTCCGTGCCGAAATCCTCGCCCAGCGCCCGCTGTTCACGAATAACCACGAACTGGCGCGCGCATTTGAACAGGCCGGCATCTGGGAATGGGACGGCGATTGCCGCTTCGTCTTTGCCGGTGAAGCGAGCGCCAGGTACGCCGGTGGTGGCTGGCTCGAGGAATGGGCCTGGCTGACGCTGGCCGGGCTACAGGCCGATGGCCTGATTCCCGACGGTCATTGGGGCACCAATCTTCGCGTCGATGCAGGGCACGGCCTGCAGGAGGCGGCCAGCAACGAACTCGATGCAGCACTGGTGTGGCGCAACCAGTTGCTGGTTCTCGAGTGCAAGACCGGCGTGCAGATCAGCACCGAAGGCGGCAGTCAGTCGATCCTCAACCGCCTGGACAGCCTGCGCCGCCATGTCGGTGGTGCGATGGGCGAAACCTGGCTGCTCACCGCGCGGCGCCTGCAGCAGGGCAACGGCGCGGCGGCGCGCGAACGCGCACGTGCCTACCGCATCCGCCTGATCGAGCCTGAACATCTCATCGATCTGCGGCTGGAAATCTGTGCCTGGATGGATATCGCGACCGCCACGTCCGCAGCCACGGAACCACCTTGAGCATGGAGGTGCGCCCGCCCGGCGGGCGACGACCAGCCAGGCAGCCCGATCAGTTGGCGGGCAGGTGCAAGCGGTCGAGTCGCAGGCGCTGGCGTTCATCGAAGAGGCGTCGGGCGCCCAGACTCACCGCCACCATGGTGCCGAAACCGGTGCCGCCGGCGATCAGGAACATCACCAGAATCTGGTACTTGACGGCTTCCACCGGCGGTGTTCCGGCCAGGATCTGGCCGGTCATCATCCCCGGCAGGCTGACGATGCC
Source organism: Candidatus Accumulibacter cognatus (assembly GCF_000584975.1). Classification (NCBI taxonomy): domain Bacteria; kingdom Pseudomonadati; phylum Pseudomonadota; class Betaproteobacteria; genus Candidatus Accumulibacter; species Candidatus Accumulibacter cognatus. Next base: position 8,143 of record NZ_JDST02000073.1, read on the forward strand.
GGCGGCAGACATGGCGTTGATGATCGGGATAATGCCGACCCGCATCGCTTCGCGGCGGCTGTCGGAAATCGCCCACTGCCAGTCCTGACCGAGTGCCAGCCTGGCTTCGATGACCGCTCGTCCTTGCGCGGCGTCCTGGGTCAGACGATCGAGTCCCAGCGAGATTCCGTTCATGGTGTTGCCGAGCACCATGCCAAGCAGCGGTATCGCGTATTGCGGCGCGTACCAGGGGTCGGTGCCGATGACCAGGAGCAGCGCCAGCAGTGTCACCGTGAATGACGAGACGAACATCGACAGGGTGCCGACACCGAAACCCCAGCCGCCGACAAAGCGGCGCTTTTGCCTGACCATCACCTCGCGCCCGGCGACCACCAGCATCACCGCTGCCAGCAAGGCCACCCAGAGCGGCTGCGCACTCTCGAACAACACCTTGAGCACCAGGCCAATCAGAAACAACTGCACCGTGCTGCGCGCGGCCGAGACCAGCAGCGGGCGTTCGACGCCGATCCGCAGGCGCCGCGACAGACCGGCGAGAACTAGGATCAGGAGCGCGGCGATCGCAAGATCGAACGGCGAAAGCGCAAGCACGTTCATCGCCGCCCGCTCTCCTGCAGCTTGCCGCCGTCGAGGTGATAGCGGCGTTGCGCAACGCGCCCGATCTGGCCGGCGTCATGGCTGACCCAGAGCAGCGCCGCCTGTCGCTGCCGGCGATAGTCGTCGAGCAAGGCCTCGACGCGACGGGTACTGTCCTGGTCGAGGTTGCCGGTCGGTTCGTCGAGCAGCAGGACGGACGGGGCCTGCATCAGCGTTCGCAACAAGGCAAAGCGCTGCCTTTCGCCGGTCGAACAGCGGGCGACTTCCCAATCCATTGCGGCTACGGGCAGGCCGAGCCGTTCAATCCACGCCGCATCGATACCGTGCTCGAAGTGATCACGGATCCTTTCCGACCACCACTGGCTCTCGGCGACCAGCAAGGCCACCGCGCGCCGCCACGCGGGCGCTGGCAGGCTCGTGCAACTGGCGTCATCAAGTCGCACCTCGCCACGATGCGGGTCGAGGTCGGCGATGGCGCGCAACAACAACGTCTTGCCACTGCCCGAAGACCCTTCAATGCAGACACACTCGCCAGCTCCGATCGCGAGTTCAATCGGACCGACATGGCGGGTCACGAGCTGTTGAATGCGCAGGCAGGGCATCGACGATCCGAAGTCTGAACCAGCGACCAGCACAGCGACTTGGTCGCAGGGGCGTTTGCGGCGCCCCTCACGAGTCGCCGCCGACTTACAGGATCGGCGTATGTGCGGCAGTCGGCATTGCCGAGCCGCTCGGTTCGTATACCACATGCGGACGGCCAACGAGCAGTGGATCGATCGGGCCGATGGCCTCGATGTCCTTGCCGGTGTAATTCAGCTTGTGGAGGACGTAACGCATGGCGTTCAGACGCGCCCGCTTCTTGCAGTCGGACTTGATCACCGTCCACGGCGTCTCCGCCGTGTCGGTATGGAAGAACATCGCTTCCTTGGCTTTGGTGTAGTCATCCCACTTGTTGAGTGAGGCCAGGTCGATCGGCGACAGCTTCCACTGCTTGAGTGGGTGCACCTCGCGCTCCTTGAAGCGGCGGCGCTGTTCCTTGCGGCTGACCGAGAACCAGAACTTGACCAGGTGAATGCCACTGCGCACCAATGTACGTTCGACTTCCGGCGTCTGACGCATGAATTCCTGGTATTCCTCTTCGCTGCAGAAGCCCATCACGCGCTCGACACCGGCGCGGTTGTACCACGAACGATCACAGAAGACGATCTCGCCTGCGGTCGGCAGGTGACGGACATAGCGCTGGAAGTACCACTGACCCCGCTCCTGTTCATTCGGCTTCTCGAGCGCGACCACGCGCCCGCCCCGCGGATTGAGGTGCTCGGTAAAGCGCTTGATGGCACCACCCTTGCCTGCCGCATCGCGCCCCTCAAAAATGATCACGACGCGCTGCCCGGTTTCCTTCACCCAGTTTTGCAGCTTGAGCAGCTCAACCTGCAAACGGTACTTCTGCTTCTCATACGCCTTGCGCGACATCAGGTTGCGGTAGGGATAGGAATTGGTGTCGCGCCAACTGGTTGCCAGTTCGTCGTCGGGACTGGTCGCAGGCTTGGCCGCCGGCTCTTCCTCCTTGCCGAGCAGCGCCTTGCGCAGGGCCTGCGCATCATCCGGCGAAGATCCGGTCATGATCGCTTCCAGCGTCTTGGCCAAGGAAGCCGTATCGCCGACGTTCGCCGAAGAGATGATGTCACGCAGGGCGACTTTCTTCTGTTCGATCGCCGAACTGGCGGCTTCGGCTACGTCATAGGCTTCCATGCCACCTGGGGTACGCGCCGGTGCAATGTCACCGGCAGAGGCCTTGCGCGGCTGTGCCGAACGCGTGGTCGTGGCAGGAGCACGTGTCCTGGTAGCCCGTCCTGCCGGTTTGGCAGCAGGAACCGCCGGATTGTCAGGGGTACCGGCCTTATCTTCAGCGCCTGCTGCGGGCGGCGGGGTTATCTTGTCCATCTATCTCTTTCTCCAATGGGGGGGTGTCTGTTGCGAAAAGTCGACGCCGGATCGTGGTTTGGCGGTGCCTGTGATGATACCGCCGAGATGTCATACACTTCAATCGCTTGAATGCCCTTGAGCAAATCTTTTCCGGGTTTTTCTGCGGTTGCCGTGCTCACCCTGAAAAAGTCCGGCCCGGCACCTGCCGAGCGCGCCACGGGCGGCAAACGGCGCCCCAAAAAGCCGGACTTTGATGAGTGATTTCAGCGATTTTCGGACGATTCCATCTCTGATTGTGATTATTCTTTGTGCAAGCACTTTCTCAATATGCAATTTGTTAGCATAGGCCGAATGCGCCGAGAAATTTGCATGCAAACAAACGTCACCATCGGTCGCGTCTCTAGCAGCCTGTCGGACTTGGAGCCCGGGAAACCGACAAATTTTACTTTTCGGCATGGAAAAGGCCGGAATTTGTCGATTTTCCGGCCTTTTTGAGGCTTTTCCTCGTTTTTCTCTACTGCAGGCGCAACTTGGCCATGCGCTTCAA